>JAGOGT010000228.1 GCA_017996595.1 Candidatus Cloacimonadota bacterium | reverse complement strand
TACCTCCCATTGCTGGATACGATAAGCAATAATTGTTCCCACGCAAGACATATTAATTTCATTGCCCAGGTTATGGCACTTATCTGGCAGGTGGACTTCACGGCTGTGCATAGTTTGCTACATGCATTTGAAGTCCATAAGGCCATATTAGTTCATCATAAGCAAGATGTTAATATGGCCTCATGAACTCCAATTGCATTATTCAAGTTTAACGGGGCAGAAGGATGCAGAATTCTATAGATTCACTTCCACCCACACTCCCAGGCTGAAGATACGGGTGCCGTCGTCGCGTTTTGCATCGGTGGTGTTCTCGTAACTGCTGGTAAGGCCACCGCGGATATTGGTATCAAACTGATAGCTGGCTCCGGGAGTGATCGCCAGGCGTGTGGTATTGCGGTCCACCTGGGTAGTCTCGCGGCCTTTGGTTTCGTCGAAGGATTTTTCCCACACTACTCCCAGGGTGGTGCTCAGTTCATTCTTGATGTGAATGCGGCGCTTGGTGAAGGGGATGGTGAAGCCCTTTCCGGCACGGTAACTATAGCTGAAATTGCCATTTATGCCATTTGTACTGGTAGTTTTGATGATATCATAGGTATCCATATCAGTGATGTTTTCGGAGCTGGTAATCGAATAGCTCAGATTGGCACTCACCACTTTCATGATATTACCGGTGAAGCCAAGCAGGGGATTCAGCGCGGTGGTATAGGTTTCTTGCTTGGGCTTGATCCAATCCACGTCACCAGTTTGGCGCACCGAATATTGGAAACCGCTGTTCAGGCGTGTGCCGGTGAGGTATTTTCCCAAGCCCAGGAAGGATTCGAAATCCATCAGCGAAACGGTAACATCGGGGAAGGTGTAGCCGATGCTTTGATTACTGGCGCTGGCATAATGGCGGTTATCGGTGAAGGAATAGTTTATCACGGTATCCAGCTTGCGGGAGATCGCCAGGCCGGAACCGAAAGTGATGGTGTTGTCATTATTGATGGATTCCAGGGAATCGCGGGAGACGCTATGCGGCAAGCCGATCTGGAAGCTGAAGGGGAAGGGCTCGGATTGATCGGCATAGTTTTGGATGTATGAATTCTGATACGATGCCGTGATATTTTTAACTTTGGATAGCATCACCAGCATGGTGAGCAAGGGATTGATCCGCGGCTTTTTGGGCTTGGGGGGGCTAAGCTCGGTTTGGGTGCTATCGGCAAGTTCCTTGTCCCCAAAGAGCAGTGTATCGGGCTGGGCAAATTCATCGTCGATCTTGATCTCTGCAGGCTCGGCAGGAGGCTCTTCTTCCTTCTTCTCCGGTTCCGGCTTTTTCTTTTCCAGCGCTTCTTTCTCCAGCTTCAGTTTCTCATCCAGCAGCTTCTGTTCATCCATCTTTTTCTGCTCTTCCATCATCTTCAGGTAATCATCTTCCTGCTTATACTTTTCGTCATCAGGCTGGTATTGGGAATCCGGCTCTTTGTTTTGATCTTCAGGAGGCGTGGGAAGCTTGCTCTTCCAGGTATTTACCCAGGAGGACAGGAGATTGGAATTTTGCAGGGTGAGATTCATGCGCACATTGCGGTTGGAATTTCCATCCCGTTCATACACATACACCTGCTCACCTTCGATGGTTTGGGTATATTTGCGCTGCGTATCGGCATAGCGAGCCGTAATGGCCGAAGTAAAATTGAAATAGCGGGGAAACAGGGCCGGATTATAATTCAAACCCAAATCCTGAACGTATTCAGTCATCTTGCCGATATTGAAATCCTTGAAATACTGGCGCTGCATCAGATCGCGCTTGGTATTCCAGCGTCCGGTGGCATTCAGATCGCTGAGCAATGTCCAGCTGATATTATTATCTGTGGTAAAGAGCTTGGTATCGGCGGTTTGTGCCCTTTCGTACCAGGAATATACATCTTCCCGTTTTTCCCAATTGTAGCTGCGCGGTTCGGAGCCATTGTAGGTGAAAGTATTATTAAAAGTGGAGGGCAACAGGCCCAGCTTGTAGTTTCTATATAGCTTGATGCTGGTGGATTCGGAAGGGATATTCAGATTGTAATTCAGGGTGCCACGGTAAGTAAGCACGGTATCCACAGCGGTAGGAGTGTAGCGATAGGAATCCTCAATGCGCCCACTGAGCGAAGTTTTATACACTGTGTATTGCAGGATTTTGCTTCTTGGTGCGGCTTTCATGCTCAGGGCAAGATCAGCGCCATATAACAGGGATTCGTTCTTTTGCCGTTCTTTCTCCACCGGATCGGAGATGTTATTGCGCAGCAGATCCGAATTGGCCTGGAAACGCGGGATACCCAAAGTGTAATTGCGGGTAAGCGACAAAGGCATATCCAGATTCCAGGAATTTGGGAAGAACTTATTCAGAAAGTACTTATTGGTGATATTTAAGTTCTGGGTGCGGGTGAAAGTATTAGCCCTTCCCCGCTGAATAGTGGGATTGAAATTTTCGCTCTTGTCTTCATAGTCGATGGTAAGCGTGGAAAAATCTGCAAAATTGGAATTCAAACTCACCCTTTGGGCTATACCTATTTCCTGATAGGGATTCAGCACCCGCATCTCATTGAAGTAAAGCGTGCCGCTGAAACTGGGATTATTAAGGTCATAGGGGTTATATACACCCAGGTAGATATCGCGGATATTGGTTAGTGTAGGGGTGCCTTTGTAATAATAAACCCGGTTTTGAGTAACAAGGGAATCGCTGTAGGAGCCGGGATTTTGCTCCTTCAGGGCGATCATCTCCTGCAGCTGGTAATCAAAATCAATCCATTTGGCAGATTCCATCTTGCTTGCATAGGGAACCACCGGCACTCTTTGGCGAATTTGATAGTAATTCAGGGAATCCGCTCCGATGCGGAAGATCACGTCCAGCGAATCGATATGGGAAGCGGCATCCTGAGAGGCTTCGGGATAGACCC
>JAGOGT010000005.1 GCA_017996595.1 Candidatus Cloacimonadota bacterium | reverse complement strand
GGCGATTTGGAAACCGCCACTAGTGCGCCACCTTACAAAAAAACCACCGACGGGGGATGTCGGTGGTCTTTTAGTTCATCGCCGGCTTTACAAGGAGGAGTAAATGCCGGTTAGTGGTCATAAAATATGCTACAGCATAATTATGGATACACTTGGGAAGCTTGCACTGCTTCGCATATATCTCCGGATCAATCCAGGGCTTTCAGGAACGAAGGGATGTCCGTGCGCGGAGTGGAAAGCCGGGATGTTTCGCTGGCAGTAATGGTTCTTTCCTCTTTGGGCTTGGGATTATTGATATCCAGCATATCCAGAATGCTTTGAATTTCGGCTTCGGGAGCAGGTTCGGCTTTGGGCTGGGGAATAGCTTGTTTCACGCTAAGCCCGGGAAAATCAAAAACCTTGTCCTTTTCATTGCTTTCCTTATCCAGTCCGGTGGCGATAATGGTAACGCTGATCTTGCCAGTCATGGTTTCATCGATGATGACGCCCATGATGATAGTGGCAGCCTTACCGGTTTCATTTACGATTACGTTGGAAACTTCGTCGAATTCGCTGGTGGTGATATCTTGTCCCGCAGTGATATTGATCAGCAGGGACTGGCAACCCTGAAGATTGATATGCGATAAAAGCGGATTATCGATGGCGGCACGGGCGGCATTGATGGCGCGGCTTTCACCTTCGGCCTGGCCACGTCCGATGAGGGCCAATCCGCCATTCTGCATGATGGTTTTCACGTCGGCAAAATCCACATTCACATATCCTTGCAGGATAATGATGTCACTAACGGCCTTGGCAGCTTCAAAGAGGATCTCGTCGGCTTTGGCAAAGGATTCCATCAATGTGAATCCCGAGTATACTTCCAGTAGTTTTTCGTTGGGTATGACAATCAGGGTATCCACATATTCGCGGAGGTTTTTAATCCCATAGCTGGCGTTTTCCTCACGCTTGCGGCCTTCGAAGGGGAAGGGAGAGGTAACGATGCCCAGGGTAAGAATGCCCATTTCGCGGGCGATTTTGGCGATTACTGGAGCTGCTCCGGTGCCGGTTCCGCCACCCATTCCGGCAGCGATGAAAAGCATGTCAGCACCATCCAGATGGCTTTTGATCTCGTCCTTGGATTCTTCAGCGCTGCGTCCGCCGATTTCGGGATTGGCACCAGTACCCAAGCCTCGGGTTAGCTTTTTACCCAGCTGCATTTTCATGTTGGCGAGGCTCTTTTTCAGGTCACCGCCGTCGGTATTGGCAGCGATAAATTCCACGCCGAAAAGGTTGTTGCGAATCATGTTATTGATGGCATTGCCACCTGCTCCGCCAACCCCTATGATTTTGATATTGGTTCCTATTTGGGCAGGTTTTTCGTCGAATTCGATCATTATTCCCCCTTATTTAAGTGAAGTCTTTTAATATTTTTTTGATTTTATCTACGATTTTGTCGGTTCCGAAACTGGGCATACTGAAGCTTTTAGTCGGGGCTTCACGGTCGGAAGAAGCTGCATGATAAAGGAGCCCCACCGCGGTGGTGTAGGCCGGATCTTCCAGCCTGCTGATCATGCCATTAAGCCTGGAAAGATCAGGTGTGGCCACTTTCACGTGGAGATTGAAGGCATCGCCCAGAACTGCATCGATATTAGGCAATTTGGCAGAGCCACCACATAGCACGATGCCGGCAGTAACCAGCTCCGGGGTGTAGGCATCCTTGGCCTTGTCATAGCACAGAGAAAGCATTTCATCCACCCGGTGCTGAATCACGTGGCTTACCAGAAATTGGGTTTTGCGGGTGCCGGAGCGACCGCTGATGCCTTCCACTTCGATCTCGAGGCTTTGATCAACACTGCTGGCCAGGGCATTGCCATATTCCAGCTTGATGTATTCAGCATTGTTGATGGTGGTTTTGAGGCCGATGGCGAGGTCTTCGGTGATATTCTTTCCCGCCATGGGAACCACAATGGTGCGTTCCAGACTCCCCCGATTGAAGATAGCCAGATCGCAGGTGCCGCCGCCAATATCCAGAACCAGGGCTCCCAAACGGCGTTCATCGTCGCTAAGCACGGCTGCGGCATTGGCAATGTGATTCAAGATAAAGTTTTCCGGCTCGATGTTATATCCCGCCAGTTCGATACATTTGCTGAGGTTCCGCAGCGGGGTGAGCTCGGATAAGATGTTATATACGCGGGCGATCAGGTGGAAACCGTTCATATTGATGGGATTACGAATGTCGTCCTGATTGTCGATAATAAAATTATGCGGGATGCCGTGGAGGATGCGGAAGCGCTCGAAGCCTTTCTGGATTTTGACGCTGTTTTTCGCATCGTTGATTACCTGCTCCACGTGCTCCAGAGTGATCTCTCCGGGTTCATTGGGAGTTTCGGTGGGGATAGAGATGCGTCCGTCGCTCACGTGGGTGCGGATATGTTCACCGGTGATATTGGCATAGATATTGTCGGCCTGGGTGGAAGCTGCTTTTTCGGCTTCGCTGAGGGCGGTTCTAACGGTGGTGGAAAGGGCCTGGATATCATTCACGATGCCGTGATCGATGCCTTCGGAGGCGGTTTCGCCTATTCCCATGATCTCCAGACGGCCGGCGCCAACTTCCTTGGCAATGATGGCCCGGATGGAGGATGAGCCTATATCGAGAGCGGTTAAGATGTTATTTTTCATTGTTCCCCTGCCTTTACCACTACCTGATTTTTATAGCGAAGATCCACTACGCCGCGGCGGTTGATATTGCCATTTTCCTGCACGAAGAGGTAACGCTTCAATTGGCGTGCCAGATCGGTTTCAGAAGGAATGATGCGGGTGCCATGACGGGCATCCACAATATTCACGGTGTTGTCGATCAGGTAGTATTCTGAAATATAGGGTAAGAACCCCGGGGCTTCCTTGGCGATGCGTTGATGCAAGGCCAGGATGCGCTTCAGTGCCGGTTTTTGCAGCTTTAAACCCGGTTTCAGGCTGGCACTGGAAAAATAGGTGCTAAAGATGGGCAGATCTTCGGTGTAAACAGGAGAATACTGCGCCAGGATGATCCCCTGAGAATCAACGGGGAAGAGATTGCCTTCAAAGGATTTCACATATAGCATTCCCTTGCGCTCAGTGATATCAAGCTGCAAGGTGTGCAGCAGCTTTTTGCGGATTTTCACGTCGGCCACGCGGGAAAACTTCAGCAGCCTTCCCCTAAGCTGCGAGGAAGGGATTGCCAGCAGATTGCTACCCATGTAGGGAGTGATCACTTTTTGGATGAGGCTATCGGGAATGGCGGTGTTGCCATTGATAACCAAGTGCTGGGTAGCAAAGAAATTAACATGGGTGAGCGCATACCACAGGCCATATCCGAAGCCGGAAATGAGCAACAGCGAAACGAGGAAAAACAGGTAATAACGACTGTTTCCTCGGCGCTTACGGGTATGCAGGCTGCTTTTCATGGGTTAAAATACCCCTTTGGGCAGTCTGAGGCCGCTGGCGATTAGGTCTGCAAAATTAGTATCTTTCATATTTAATATACAGTTATGATCGTATTCCTGCTTTTTCATTTTTGGAATTCACTTCTTTAAGTTGCTAAGCTTTTTAGCGTTATGCTTTGTGTCAATGTTTTTTTTGAGTTCATTTAAGATTTCTTCACCATATTGCCAGATGTTACCAGCGCCCATGGTGATCAGGATGTCCCCTTCTTTAAGCAGGGAAAGGGTTTGCGCCACTATCTGATTGTTCTCGGCGATGAGATGAACATTATGATGACCGGATTGAATGGCCGCATCGGAGATGAGCTTGGCGCTTACTCCGGGAATGGGAAGTTCGCGGGCTGGATAGATGGGGGCCATAATGAGGCAATCGCAAGAAAAGAAGGCTTTGCCGAATTGTTCGTACATATCTCTGGTGCGGGAATAGAGATGGGGCTGGAAGATCACGACCAGACGGCGCTTCACGCTATCTTTGAAACCTTCCAGAGTGGCTTTTATTTCGGTGGGATGATGGGCATAATCGTCATAAACGGTAATCCCTGCTGCTTCGCCTTTCAGTTCGAAGCGGCGATACACTCCGCTGTACTTTTTCAGGCCTTCCTGGATCGCTTTGAAGGGCACATCCAGTTCCAGGCCGATGGCTGCGGCCAAAAGGGAATTCTGGATATTGTGCCTGCCAGTTACGTTCATGGTGATGCGGCCAAGCTTATATGATTTATAGCTAAGATCATAGGAAGCGCTGAAGTCTTTCATGGAAATGTCTTGGGCTTGCACATCCGCCTGACGTGAAAATCCGTAGGTTACCAGTTTCTTATTGATCATGGGGAGGATGGATTGCACTCCCGGATCGTCCAGACAGGCAATAACGCTGCCAAAGAAGGGGACTTTGTTGGCATATTCGATGAAGGAGCTTTTAATGTCGTCCAGATTGTGATAGCAATCCAGGTGATCCACGTCCACATTGGTGATACCGGCGATGCAGGGGGTGAGAGAGAGAAAGGAATGATCGTATTCATCTGCTTCCACCACAATGTATTTGCCGCTGCCCATCACGTTATTGCTGCCGAAGTTTTTCACCTTTCCGCCCACGATGATGGTGGGATCGAGACCTGCGGTTTCCAGAACCATCCCCGCCATGGAGGTGGTGGTGGTTTTACCATGCGTGCCGGAAATGCCGATGCTGAAGCTCATGCGGGTAATTTCTGCCAGCATTTCGGCGCGGCGGATGACGGGAACCTTCAAAGCTTTGGCTGCGATAATTTCCGGATTGTCGTCCTTCACTGCGCTGGATTTCACCACTACGTCGGCGTCGCCGATAAACACGGGATCGTGTCCCTCGCTGATCTTGATGCCGATGCTTTCCAGATGTGCGGTGAGATCGGTCTTTTTCATATCAGAGCCGGTGATTTCCAGTCCCTGATTGTGCAGAAATTCGGCGATACCGCTCATGCCGATGCCGCCGATGCCAATGAAATGTATTTTTTTGGTTCTGCCAAGCATAGCTTACTCCTTATTGGTTTTACCTGAAGCGTTCAGGTAAGCCAGGATGCTGTCCACGATGTTTTTCGTGGCATTATTGGGGGGGATCAAGGCAAGCTTATCCCGGTATTTCTGTTGATCTGCAGTGATCAGTTTGATGGCGTTCATCAGGGAGTTTGGATTCAAAGCGTTCTGTGGCAGCAGGATGGCTATGCCTTTATCCTGCTGTTCACGCGCGTTCAGAAATTGATGGTTCTCAGCTGCTGTAGGCAGGGGAATGAGGATGGAAGGTACTTTGTATTCTTCCAGTTCGGCGATGGTCATGGCTCCGGCCCGGGTAACAGCCAGAGTAGCTTTGGCCAGCATGCGGGGTAGATCGGGAGAAAAGGCAAAAAGATGTACTCCCCGGGTGGCCTGATGCTTGGCGGCAAAGCTCTGGTAGGACGTTTTTCCTGTTTGCCAGATGAGTTGATATCCGGCTTTGAGGATATCCGGCAAGGCTGCATCGATTACTTTATTAATGGCCAGGGAGCCTTGACTGCCCCCGCTAACCAGGATGGTGGGGATAGTATCTTTCAAGCCCAGGGCGTCCAGGCTGTAGGGACTTTGGTCTTTAGTTTTGATCGGGATGCCATGTAAAATCAGATCTTTCCGCGGCAGGTAGCTATTGGTGGCTTCAAAGGAGATGAAGATTCTGGTGATGCGTTTTGCCATATAGCGGGTAACCAGGCCTGGATAGCTGTTGCTTTCGTGAAAGAAGAGGGGGATATGCAGCAGCGAAGCAGCGATGGCTACCGGTCCGGCAACGAAGCCACCGGTGCAAATCACGGCATGGGGCTTGGCTTCCTTTAGGATCTGGCGGCACTTGATGATACTATGGCAAAGATACCAGGGGAAAAGCAGATTTTCGATGCTGAAACTGCGGTACAGCTTCTGCACTTTAATATGGGAGATAGGATAGTTATTGCTGGCGCAGAGACGGGCTTCCACGCTGTCGGCATTGCCGATGAAGCTGCAGCTGTGGCCTCTGGAACGTAGATCATCTGCCAGAGCCAGGGCCGGAACCACATGGCCGCCGGTGCCACCTCCACCAAAGATGAATATCATACAATTCTCCTTTCGGCACTGATATTCAGCAGGGCTCCTACCGACAGAGAATCGATCAGAAGCGCTGAACCGCCGTAACTGATAAAGGGAAGTGTATTACCCGTGGGCGGAAGGATAGACATGGCCACGCCGGTATTTACCAGCACGTTGCAGAAGATATTCATAGCCAGGCCCACTCCCAGAAACCTGAGATATTGGTTTTGATTGCGATGCGACATGCGAATGCAGCGGAAAAACAGCAGACAGTGGAGTCCGAAAACCACGATAGCGCCCAGGAATCCGGCTTCTTCGCCGATGATGGTGAAGATGTAATCCGTGCGTGCTTCGGGCAGATAATAATGCTTGGCCCGGCCTCTGGCAATGCCGGTGCCGAATAATCCTCCGCTGGTGAGGGCAGTGAGGCTTTCTTTCACTTGGTAATCGGAGGCATCTGCCTTGCCGGTATCCCGGTTTTTGAAGAACAGGCTGTATTTCTTATAGGTGGTGATGCGGCTTTTTCGGTAATCTGCGCCTTGGGTGAGGATTATAATCCCCCCCAGCAAGCCCAGCATGGCAATGGTTAAAAGCAGCCGCTTCCTGGCTCCGGCATAGATAAGCATCCCGAAGAGGGTCATTCCTCCGATGATCAAGGTGCTCAGGTGGCGCTCCAGGATGATCAGCAGGAAGGTGATCCCCGTAATGGTAACGAGGGCAGGGAAGTTTGATAAGAACTGCACCGGGGAAGAGCTGAGTAATTCATTGTGTTTTTTATCCAGGGTATGTGCAAAATAAAAAACCAGAACCACCCGAGCCAGGAAGCTGGGCTGGAAATTTATGAAACCAATGCTGATCTGACGCGTGGCGCCTTTAACGGTGTTACCCTTGATCAGCACTATAACCAGTAGCAGGATGGTGAGATAGGCCAGATAGGGAGCAAGTGCCCGCAGTTTCTCCAGATTGAAGGCATAGAGCACTACGATGGCTGCTACGCCGGAGATGATGAGAAAAACCAGATGGCGGAAGAAATAGGTCATGGTACTCTGTACCGAGGAGATATCCAGCATCAAAATGAGGCCAACCAGGCACAGCAATCCGTAGCAAAGCAGGATTACTTTGTCGAAATTGACCACATAGCGCTGGCTTCTATTTCTTTTCATGTTCACTTACCAGGCGGGAGACAATCTCTTTGAATACCTCGCCCCGATGTTCAAAATTATGAAAATGGTCGAAACTGGCACAAGCCGGAGAAAGCACAATCACATCCCCTACCAGTGCTTCCTCATAAGCTGTGCGCACGCAAGCTTCAAAATCATCGATACAAATCAGGGGTACGATTCCCAGCCAGGCCTGACGCATCTTATCTTGGGTATCGCCGGTGAGATAAACCTTCAGGGCACGCTTTTGGAGGTCAGCAGTAAGCACTGAATAGTCTTCGCCCTTATCAGAGCCTCCCATAATGATCCGGATGGGGCGTTCGAAGCTATATAGCGCGCTGCGTACGGAATCGGTATTAGTAGCTTTGGAATCGTTATAAAAGGATACTCCGCGGGCACTTCCGGCATATTCGAGGCGGTGGGGAAGGGGCTTGAAACCCTTCATGGCAAGTCCGATGCCATCGGGATCAAGAATCAACGCTTGCACGGCTAGCATGGCTGCCATGGCGTTGGCGTAATTATTGGGACCTTTCACGCCCAGGTCATAGATGGAAACTGTGGTGGAGAGGCCCATGCGGATAAATTTACCTTCCAAACATGCATAAGCCTTGGGCTGGCAATCCTTCAGCGAGAAGAACAGCTTGCGGGACTTGATCCCTGCAGTCCAGCGCATCACTTCCGGCGAATCCAGAAAGAGGACAGCGCTGTCCATTTCATCTTGATACTTAAAGATGCTGGCCTTGCTAGCGGCATAGTCATCAAAGGAATCATAGCGATTCATATGATCGGGAGTAATATTCAGCAGCACTGCCACATCGGGCTTAAAACTGGAGATCAGATCGAGCTGAAAACTGCTGATTTCGAGAACAATATAATCTATCCCCGGCTGGTGAATCGGGTATCCGCAAAAGGCATCACCGATGTTGCCGGCCAGGATGGTATTGCAGTGCATCTGTTTTAAAATATGATAGATCATGCTGGCAGTAGTGCTCTTGCCATTGGAGCCGGTAACCGCAATGATCCTGGAATCAGCAGCCTTGATTCTGAATCCGAATTCAATCTCGCTGATCAGTTCTATGTCTTTTTCCTTGGCTTGTTGCAAGATCGGCACGTCCAAGGGTATCCCCGGGCTTACGATCAGGCAATCGCAGGACAAGAGCTTCTCCGTGTGTCCTCCGAATTCGCACTCAAAGTCCATGCACAGCTTGTCAGCTTCAGCAATTTTATCTTGTGGCCGCAGTTCGCTGATGAATGCGGTGCCACCCAATTCTTTTATCTTGTATGCAGCTGCGATGCCGCTGCGAGCCATGCCCATGATTCCGTATTTTATACTTGTATTGAACATTTAGTTATCCTTAGCGGAGTTTGATGGTTGAAAGTCCGGCGGCCACCAGAAGGATGGCCACAATGTAGAAACGCATCACGATCTTGGCTTCGTGGATGCCCTTTAGCTCGAAGTGATGGTGGATGGGAGCGATCAGAAACACTCTGCGTCCCTGTCCATACTTGCGTCTGGTATATTTAAACCAACTGCGCTGAATAATCACACTGAAGGTTTCGGTTACAAAGATCAGGCCGATGATCAGCAGAAATATCTGCTCTTTCAGGAGTACCGAAAGCACTGCCAGCATTCCGCCCAATGCCAGAGATCCGGTATCGCCCATGAAGACCTGAGCGGGATAGCTATTGAACCACAAGAAACCGATCAGGGTGCCGATTAAAGCACTGATAAATACCGTAAGTTCACCCGCATTCGGAATGAATTCCAGATTTAGATAATCAGCTACAATGAAATTCCCCTTCAGATAGCTCATTACTCCCAGGCCCAAAGCGGCAATAGCCATGGTTCCGGCAGCCAGTCCGTCCAGACCATCAGTAAGATTCACGGCATTGGAACTGCCGGTGATCAGAAACACCACGAAGGGGATGAAGAACCATCCCAATTCTATGTAAAATCCCTTTAGAAAAGGAATCTGCAGCGCGGTAATGGCGTCTTGCGAATTGCTGCTGTAATAGATAGCAAGGGTCAGGATCAGCCCTATGGAGATTTGCCCCCAAAGTTTATACTTCGGAATAAGGCCTTTTTTGGATTTCACAAAGTTCTTCAGATAATCATCGATAAAGCCAAAAGCTCCCAGCCAGAAGGTAGCCAGGTACATCATCAGTATCGCTGAATTGGTAAGGATATTCCACAGCAGGGAGCTCACCATCAGCGATACCAGGATTATCAGCCCTCCCATCGTGGGGGTGCCTTGCTTAATCCTATGCTTTTCCGGGAGGTCTTCATCGATCGTTTCCACCGCGGCCTTGTTTCTTAGCATCCGGATAAAGGCCGGACCCACGAGCATCGTAAAGATCAGTGAAGTAATGAATGCGCCGATAGACCGGAACGTGATATAGCGCAGCACATTGAATACAATGCTATACCTTGCCAGGGGGAAAAGCAAATGATAAAACATCAGGCGTCTCCTTCAAGGATTTTCAGCAAGAGTTCGAGATGGATCCCATGCGAAGCTTTCACCAGAATCACGGCATCATCCGGGATGGCGGATAGCAGGGAAGTGGCCATCAGATCTTCCACGGAGCGATAGTTTTGGGGTTCCATGTCGCTTTGTGGGTGGAAGTAGCGTGCCATGCTGCCCACGGTGATCAACCCGGAATAGCTCATTTCGGAAAGCATGGCAGAGATCATCTGGTGATACATTACTGCCTTGTCTCCCAGTTCCAGCATATCTCCCAAAATGGCATAGTGCGGTTGCGAAGGGAGTAATTGCTGCCAATATTCCAGCGCTTTCTGCATGGAAACGGGATTGGCATTGTAGCAATCTGCCAAAATCAGCCCTTTAGCTCTGGGGATATTCTGATTGCGTAAATGTAGATTCAAGGGTTCATCCAAAGCAAGCTGGATGCTCTGGGGGGAGTAATCCAGTTTGAGGGCCAGGGCGATGGCGAAGGCGGCATTGATAGCCAAATAGGGTGCTTCCTGGGGTAGATTCCAGGTACTGCCTGCCATTTCAAAGCTTTGCCAGCCATTACCAAATTGATGATCACAGATCTGATACTGGCTGTCCAGAGAGTAGCCAACGCTGATGCCATCAGGGAAAAGCCCTATAAAGCGCTGATCATCACCGGGATAAAAACGGTAGGCAAGGGGACGCAGCAGCAATTGGTTTTTTTCCAGCAATACACCGCTTTCATCGCCAAAATACTCCAGATGTGATGGCCCCACATTCAGCACCATCCCGATATCGGGAGCGCAGATATCTGCCAGCTGGGCTATCTCTCCGGGATGGTTGGTTCCCAGTTCGAAAACGGCATAGTCATGATGCGGCTGAATCCGCAGGATGGTTTTGGCCAGGCCTATCAAGTTATTTTCATTGGCACTGGTTTTTATCACCGGGGCATGGGCATCCAAAACCTGGGCCAGGTACTCTTTGGTGCTGGTTTTACCCGTGCTTCCGGTAAGCGCGATCTTCCTGATGCCAAACATCTGCAAGTACTTTTTGCAGATCATCCCAAGCGCTTCCGGGCTGGAAGCCACGATTATACAGTCTTGTGAATCGGCATCAACGGCGTCCTCACAGATCGCGAAATTGCTTTTGTCGGCCAGCACTCCCGGAACGAAGCGATGTGCATCATAGTTCTCGCCTTTGATCGCCACGAATAGCGAATGGGGCTTCAAGGTACGTGTGTCCGTAGATAGGTACCGGTAATATCGGGGGGGAGTATATCCGCTGCGCTGCGCATCACCATTCTGATTGAAAAGTATCTTCAGCATACAGAGATCCACCGGCAGCACCAGTTCGTCATCCTGCTTAGCTGCTTGCGCTTGCCAGTTACAGAGGGCCTTTGCTGCTTCCTCGATATCGTCAAAGTGCTGCTTGCTGCCCTGGATTTCCTGATAGTCTTCATGACCCTTGCCACAGATAACTACCACATCTTTGCTTCTGGCCAGGTCGATTGCCGCCTTTATAGCCGTGCTTCTATCCCTGATAATCCACCATGGCAAGCGATGATCACAGTCGATCACGATATCTTTAATAATTGCGTCTGGAGCTTCACTGCGGGGATTATCATCGGTGATGATAACGGCATCGCTATATTTGAGTGCCGCTTTCAGCATCAGGGGACGCTTACCTCTGTCTCTGTCACCTCCAGCTCCGAAAACGCTGATGATCCGGCCATGAGGCAATTCCGACAAGGACTTCAGGATATTCTCTATCGCATCCGGAGTGTGGGCATAATCTACGAATACCCCAATCCCGTGCTTGTTTTCTACTTTTTCAATTCTTCCTCTCACGGGTGACAGCGCTGCCACAGCACTTTCTATAGCGCTTCTATCATAACCCATCACTTGCAGGGTAGCTGCGGTTAAAGCCAGATTGCGCACATTGAAAGAGCCGATCAGCTTGCTGTCCAGCTTCAGGATGCCCTGCGGATTATTAAGGCTGAAGCTGCTGGACGCAATATCGGCATGTACATCTTGAATAAGGAAATCTGCTTCCTCAGTTCCCACGCTGTAGCAAGTCCCCTGGGCAGCCCTGATCCGCGTGCAGATCTGCGCTCCGAAAGGATCGTCGGTATTGATAATGGCTTTGGCGCGGTTTCTGATCCCGGTTTCAAAGAGCTGGTATTTCGTTTCGCCATAGCTGTGCATATCTCCATGAAAATCCAGGTGATCGCGGCTCAGATTACTAAAGAGGCAATAATCATATTTAATGCCATACACCCTGTCCAGAGCCAGAGCGTGTGAGGACACTTCCATCACCACCTGGGTAATACCCTGTGCAGCCATCTTCCTGAAAATGCTATGCAGTTCCACGATGTCCGGGGTGGTATGCTGAGTTTTGTATTGCCTGTCCTCAATGTAATATCCCAAAGTGCCGATCCACCCACACTTATGCCCCAGCTTGCGCAGAGCTTCATAGAGGATCAGCGAGGTAGTGGTTTTACCATTGGTACCGGTGATACCGGTTAGAGTAAAGGGCTGCCCGGAAGGCAACAGCACGATTCCGGAGATCAAAGCCGCAGCCTTGCGCGAATCGCTTACCCTTAGCGAAGCATGCTCGCCATAGAGTTCTTCTTGTGAGATGATTAAAACAGCTCCCTCTGTAAGAGCATGATTTATAAAGCGATGACCATCGAAATGCTCACCTTTGATGCAAACAAATACGTTCCCCTTTTCCAGCTTCCGGTTATCGGTTGCCACTCCGGTAAATACCGGTGGCAGCGCTTCCAGATTGCGGCTATCCAGCAGCAATGCGTGTTCTCTTAGGGTGGCGATGATCCGCTGAATCACAGCGAAGCCTCCAAAATGCAAGAGCTTCCCTTCATTATCCGGCTTCCGGGTAATACGGATTGCCGCCTTACGGTGCCGGAACCATTAATCTTGATGGCCACGTTATGCCTGGCAGCCTGTTTCAAAGCTTCCCGCAGGCTCATCCCCACCAGATTGGGCATGCTATTTGCCCCGATTACAGGCAAGGCCTTGTTCTTTCCCTTGCCAATCTTAAGCGTGATGGGATGATTCCTATCCACCGTTACCCCTTCTTTGGGGAATTGATCGATCACCACCGATGCGGAATCAGGTCCTTCCACTTTATATAAAAAACCATAGCGGTTCAGCGTGCTTTCTGCCTGAAAGAGGGACATGCCTGTGATCTTGGGCATGGTAAGCGAGGTTTTCATCAGCCGCTCATTATAAGGAAGGATTTGGCACTCGGGCATAAAGAGGATGTTTTCCACAATCTTTTTAAATGTGGGAGCACTGCTCATGCTGCCATAATGATAGCCATAAGCCGGTTCGTCATAAAAAACCACGATCACCATCTGCGGATCTTCGATGGGGAACATCCCCACGAATACGGCGCAGTACTTATTGCCGGCATAGCCTCGCATCCCTTCCAGGTTCTTCTGAGCGGTACCGGTTTTACCCCCCAACTGAATGTAATCCATCTTGATATGCCGGGCGGTTCCATCATCCACCACTTCCTGGATGTATGATCTCAAGGTATCGGAAGCGGCCTTGGTGGAAACATTGCGCATCACGGCGGGTTCAAATTGTTCCAGGATTTTGCCATTATCATCCCGGTAGGAATCGATGATATAAGGCTTCATCAGCTTGCCGCCATTGGCGATAACGCTGTAGGCGGTAGCCAGTTGAATGGCAGTTAGCGAGATGGCCTGACCGAAAGATATCGAATGCAGAGTATAGCCATCCCAGTTTTGCAGCTTGGCAAAGATGCCGCTGGACTCCCCAAAGAGATTCAGCGCGCTTTTTTGTCCGAAGCCATAGGAGATGAATTTT
>JAGOGT010000227.1 GCA_017996595.1 Candidatus Cloacimonadota bacterium | reverse complement strand
TTCTTGCGGATACAGGGGCGGATCATGCGCTCTGTATAGCAGATCTTGCAGCGGTTGTTTTTCAGCAGTTTCAGCATTTATCTCGCTCCGGGACGGGGGGCATGAGGCGCTTGAATTCCGATCTGGCGATCATCTTTTCCACTTTGGCGATGAGTTTGGTGTCCACTTCGGGGCGTTCATGGCACCCGGGTTCGGTGAGAAAGCTAAGAATAGAATCCAGAAGGGGATAGGAAATGCCCAGTTCGGCTTCGTCGCTTTGGCCTTCCCAGAGATCGGCAGTGGGGATCTTGGTAATAATCTTTTCGGGTAGTTCGAGGGCGCGGGCCATACTCCATACCTCGGTTTTGTAGAGATGACCGATGGGTTCAAAGGCGCAGGCGGAATCCCCATACTGGGTGCAATAGCCCACAAAGAGTTCGGTGCGGTTGCTGGTGCCCACTACCAGGGCTTTATACTTGGCTGAGAGGTCATAAAGCACGTTCATTCTGATTCTGGCCATCCAGTTGCCACGGCGCATTCTATCAGCATCGGGGGCGAAATTTTCAAAATAAGTATCGGTGGGGAGGCTGATATCAATGGTCTGCAGGGATATCCCCAAATGTGAGGCCAGCAAAGCCGCATCAGCAGCGCTTTCCGAATTGCTGAGGCGATGGGGAAGATTAACGGCATGCAGATGCTCAGGCCCCACTGCCATTAAGGCCAGGGCAGCGGAAAGGGAGGAATCGATTCCCCCGGAAAGGCCGATTACAAGGTCTTTGAGGCCAGCTTGGGCTAGATAAATGCGGATGAAGGATACGATCCGCTCTGTTTCCTTTTGATAGTTCATAATGAATTTACTCCATTGAATTCGCTTTTGCCGCAGAGCCAGGCTGCCGCCTGGGGAGCCAAATTGCGAACGATGCGAACCATTTCCCGGGCGATCTCTCTGATTTCCCACTGAGCATGCTCATCGGCACGCAGACGCACAAAGTGGTAGATTTCCCGGAGATTCATCTTTACGTAAACCGTCATTACCGAAGCATTCAAGCGGGTGTAGGGAGCCAAAAAGTTGAGATCGGGATGCAGGTTATAACCCCAGTTTTGAGCTGCTTCGCAGAGGACTTCCCATCTCCCTGTGCGCTTGATCTGGCGGATGATGTCGGGGAATTTGGGGGTGGTGGGAGCGCTGCCTTTGCGGATAGTGGTGCAGAAGCGATGCCTTTTGAATTGAGCCCAGCAGCTTTCGCTCATAGTGATCTCAAAGCCAAATTCGGCCATCTCAAAGGCCCGGGGCAGCTTGTGCCAGGGTTTAAGATGGGTGAAAACCTGATTCCAAAGCTGCCTCTTAATGGCTTTGGGGAGCTTGGAAACGGTGTCGAGATTGGTTTCGTAGTTCAATTCGCCCTGCTGATAGATGATCGCGGCCAGAATAGTGTCGTCGGGATTAGTAGGCTTGTGCACCAAACGTAGCTTGGTTTCCAGATCGAGGGCTTCCACCCAGGGCAGTTCCTGCTGCATGAAGCCTGTGAATCCTACTTTTTCCAAATTTACCGCGCCGCTGAAGCCATCGGGTTCGAAGTGGCGGATCAGCGAAGGGGTGACGGGCTGAACGACGGCGTAGAGCTCATCCTTTAGCTGCTGTGCTTCCGCGAGGGGGCTTTTGGCAAGGCGACGCAGCAGTGCTTCCAGGCTGCGGGCATTGATGGTGAGTCCCATCTGAGTTTTGGTTGCCAGGGGAAGAATGTAGCGGGCATCTTCCTTTGCCAGGGCTTCGCGATCTTTTACACCTAGCTTGGGGCTGGTTTTGCGGTAATGCTCGAGGAGCAATTTATAGCTACTTTCATACTCCTCAAAGAGCGGATCGACACTGGCTTTATAGGCCTTTTTCAGTTTGGGATATTTACTCAGCTCGGAGGGGACGATGTAGTCGCGGGTAAAAGTTACGTAGCGCTGGGATTTCTCGGTGAAGGAAGCCAGACGTGAACGCTGCACCAGCTCGGTTAAATAGCGGGAGATTCCCACAATATCGATATTGAAAACGGCATGTTCGGCCACCGAGGCGTGCCCCATTTCAAAGATGATGCGGCTATTGGAGCTGCGGGCTTTATCGATCTCGCCCAGGGCTTCCAGACGCAAGGCATCGGCGCTTTTGGTGCTTCTGCTGATTCTGGCATAGGCTGCGGAGATCACTTCCGGGGTAGCGGTATTGCTTTTGAGGCTGTTTATCAGGCTGCTGTCGATATTGTAACCCGCGAGTAATACTTTCATGAGCAGTTCCTTATATCAGGGCATCAACACTGGAAGCGCCAATGCGGTTGGCACCTGCAGCTACCATTTGAAGAGCTTGTTCTTGATTGCGGATGCCACCTGAAGCCTTTACTCCAAATTTGGGGCCAACAACTTTGCGCATCAGGGAGATAGCTTCTGGAGTAGCTCCGGCAGATCCAAAGCCGGTGCTGGTTTTCACGAATTTGGCTCCGGCTTTTTTGGCGATCAGGCAGGAGATAATGATAAGTTCATCATCCAGATAGCATGTTTCCAGAATCACTTTTAGCAGGGCCTGGCGGCTGATGCAAAGCTTGGCGGCGGCGTTGATGCCGGCATAGGCTTCATCAAGATTGCCGGAAAGCAGAGCGCTGAGATTTTGCACCATGTCCACTTCCTGAGCTCCAGAATCGAGTGCTGCTTGCGCCTCTGCGGCGATAACTGCTGTGGAGCCTGAACCCAGCGGGAAATTGATCACCGTGCAGCTCTTTACATCCGGATGCAGATGCTTCCTTATTAGGGGTAAAAAGTGAGAATTGATGCAAACAGAGGCGGTGTGATGCTTTGTGTCAGTTTCACATAGGGCGATTACATCCTGGTCGGTGGCCGTGGCTTTCAGCACTGTTGCGTCGATAATGGAGGCCAGGGATTGCCCGGGGGAAAATAGTTCGTCCGGTTCAAGAGCCCGGCATACCTGGCATTTCAGGCAAAC
>JAGOGT010000004.1 GCA_017996595.1 Candidatus Cloacimonadota bacterium | reverse complement strand
ATACCTTTGGCATGTTTTCAAAACCCCGCCCTGCCCACAGGAAATTATCCCTGGATCATTCCTCTTTTGGCTCTGCTGCCCATCGGGACGTGGCACGGGAAGCAGTGCGCAAATCCCTGGTAATGCTCAAAAACGATAATGATATCCTGCCTCTAAATAAAAATGCCCGCATCCTGGTAACGGGCAAGAATGCCCATAATCGTGGCCATCAATGCGGAGGATTCACCGTTGCCTGGCAGGGTGTGGACGATAAAAAGCCCATCGATACTGGCATCTACGACGATGTGGATCACGATAAAACCCGCGAGCCCTCCGAAAGCAAGGCTCCTTCTTACAATTCCCTGATCATCGGCGGAACCTCGGTTTGGGAGGGGATCCAGGCCGTAGCCCCACATGCAGAGCTAAGCGAAGATGGTTCGGATGCTGATCCTGCCTTGCACGATGTGGCTATCGTGGTTATCGGTGAAGTGCCCTATGCCGAAATGCTTGGCGATATTCGCGTGGAAGGCCTGGCCAAAGGCCTGAAAATTGGCCCCGGCTCCACTTCAGATGAAACCCTTCCCGGCGAAGATATCCCCATCATGAAAAAAGGCCCCTACGGCACGCATCTTTATCTGCACCAGCTTCATCCTGAGGATATCGCCACCATCCGGAATATCACTTCCAAAGGCATCCCTGTGGTTGCCATCATGATTTGTGGACGCCCGTTGGTGATCGAAGCGGAATTGGCGGCATCCCAAGCCTTTGTAGTAGCCTGGTTCCCCGGCTCAGAAGCTCAGGGCATCGCCGATGTGATCTTTGGGGACTACCCCATGCAGGGCAAATTGAGCTTCTCCTGGCCCCGCTACGATGATGAAAACTGGAATATCGGTGATCCCGGCTACAATCCTCTCTTCCCCTACGGATATGGATTGGAATATCGCCTATAAATCGAGCAGGAGTAAGCAAAGCAGGAGTCATTTAGCCCACTGCTTGCTTTACTTATACTGTAAATTCCATGGGCTGAAGGACTCATGCGCACACAAGCTATCTGATTTCGCATGAGTCCTTTGCGCCTTATAACCAGGAAATAGCAGCAAGATAGCATTGGCGCAAATGACTCCTGCTTTAGACTCCTGCTTTATATTCCTGCTTTAGATTCCTGCTTTAGATTCCTGCTTTAGACTCCTGCATAAACTCCTGCCAGTACTCTTTTGCCAATAAAAAAATCCCGCCACAGCTGCAGCGGGATTTTAGTATTATGCTAAAAAGGGAAGCTTATTCCTCGTGGGGAACCACGCTGACGTACTTTCTTCCTTCTTTTTTGGTTACAAATGCCACTTTACCATCCACTTTGCTGAAGATGGTGAAATCTCTGCCCATGCCGACGTTTTCGCCGGGATGGATTCTGGTTCCTTTCTGACGGATGATGATATTGCCGGCGATCACGCTTTCGCTGCCGTGTTTTTTCACACCGCGGTATTTGGGATTGCTATTCCGGCCGTTACGGCTGCTGCCAACACCTTTTTTATGTGCCATTATATCACCTCTTCCTTAGGCCCGGATTCCGGTAACCCGAATATTGGTATATTGTTCACGGTAGCCTTTTTTCACGCGATAACCTTTACGTTTCTTGTAATGAAAGATTATCTTCTTTTTGCCTTTACCGTGCTCGATTACTTCTGCATCAATCGCTGCGCCTTCGACTACGGGTTGACCGATCTTGATTTCTTCTTCATCGCGATAAAGAAGAACTCTGTCAAACGTAAGGGTTTGACCAGGTTCCGCCGTATTCAGCAAGGGAACGCGAAGCACTGCGTTTTTTTCAGCCCTGAACTGAAATCCACTAATTTCAACGATGGCGTACATCATTTCTCCTTGTAAGTATTTACCTTGAAGATGCATTACTTTTAAAGGGGGCTATTGTGTCAAGAAGTTTAAGTCATAAGTCTGCTAGTCGTAAGTCGGAAGTCCGAAGTAGAATGGAACGGAGGGAAAGGTGAAACCCGATTCTTACATTTAGTTGCAGGCTGTCCATTTCGTCCATGGTGTCCATGGCGACCATAGTGTCCATAGCTAATTGCATATTATGGCTTACCTTCCGATAAAGCCGGTAACAACAGCACTGCCCTAACGGGTAACAAGCGCCTGTTTACTTACCTAAACTCGGAAACTGATGCTATAGACTCAGTTATCTTGAGATGCCCATGTGATGCCCATGCAAATGCCCGGGCAGCGCATGGTTATCGCACGGAAAAAGAGCAAGGATAAGGGCCTGCTTTTTGTAGATGCTCACTTGATTTGAAAGAGAGCCTTCAATTTTTCATTCTTAATTCGCTTGACATCCTCTCTGCTCTCAAAATACTCACGCCCATCCTAAACTGGAGGTTCAGAATGCAGAAATTAATGTTGATTCTGATGCTTGTGTCGTTAGTGATTGCCCTGAGTGCCCAAACGTACTCTCTGGAAATGGAGCAGCAGGCTGAAGCCGGAGATGCGGGATATCAAACCGATCTGGGGCTATGTTACTATCACGGCTATGGCATTGACCAAAGCTATGAAAATGCCGTTTACTGGTGGCGCTTAGCCGCAGATCAAGGCTATGCAGATGCGCAGCATAATATGGGCATTTGCTATGAATCTGGAAACGGAGTAGCCAAAGACTATAAGGAAGCCGTAAAATGGTATCGCCTGGCCGCGGATCAAAATCAACCCCTCTCCCAGAATAATCTCGGTGTGTGCTATGATTTTGGCAACGGCGTGGAGATGAATCATGAAACCGCCGTATCCTGGTATCGCCGTTCTGCTGATTTGGGTTGCAGTGATGGTCAATACAATCTTGGCAACAGCTATTATGACGGCAAGGGAATCGCCCAGGATTATGCTGAAGCCGCAAAGCTTTATGAGCTGGCAGCCAATCAGGGTCATGCCGGTGCCGCTAACAATCTGGGAATATGCTATCAAGATGGCTTAGGCGTGATCAAAGACCTGGAAACAGCCTATTTTTGGTATTTGGTGGCCTCTGAGCTGGGAGACGAGAATGCCGGGGGAAATATCGACGCCATCTACGATTACCTTAGCGACGAAGAGATCGAATATGCCGAAGAGGATTTCTACTATTGGCTGGACGAGTACGAAGGATATTATTGAAGCCAGCAGTTAAGAAACTTTAGGGCTTAGCAGATTAACCAAAGCCATTATCCTTGACAAGCATCGGCAAGTTATCAAACTTGTCCATAGCCTTTATTGCGAAGATTAGGGAGCGAGAATGGTAGCTGTATTCACCTGTGATATAATTAGTTCCAGGTTTTATTCGGTTCCGCAGCGGCAAGTTTTGGATGCCGGAATCAAAGAAGCATTTGCTGCCACTTGTTTTAATCTCCCTGTTGCTGAGGGTGAATTACTATCATTTTCGGTGATTCAGGGCGATGAATTTCAATTCAGCATGCTCAATCCTGCTTATTTCTATCACTTTCTGCTGATGCTGCGCCTGCGCTTTGCATTGCTGCTTCCAGATATCATTCCACTGTTCAGGTGTGGAATCGGAATGGGGGAACGCAGTATCAGCTCCGGCAGCAGTTATCAACGGGATGGCAGTGCCTATCATCGCTCTCGTTCCGCGTTGGAAAGCTTCGATGCCCACAAAGGCAGGCTCAGCTTGCTGCAAAGTCCGCGGGAGCTTGCAGATAGTTCTGCCAATACCATCCTTGGATTCTGCGATCACTTCGAAAAAGGATGGAGTGCCAGGCAACGTCAGGCGCTGCTGCTAAAAATGGCAGGAAGCAACCTGAAACAAAGCTCCGAGATCATGAAATCAAGCTGGCAAAATGTGCAGCAACTGCTCCAAAATGCCGGTTGGGAGCGGATTCAGGAAGCACTGGACTACTTTGCTGCGTTGCCTTGGTCAGAGCTAAGCGAGGAGCAAAGCAGGTGACAGAGAAGCCAATTACTACAAGCATAGGTGCTTGTAATATACTAATACAAGATTATTTGCTTGTGGATTTTATGCTTGAAGGAGGATGGGGATGCTGATTTGGAGATTGGTTTTTGCCCATTTTATCAGTGATTTTCTGCTGCAAAACCGCTGGATTATCCGTAATAAAGCCAGATTTTCCGGCTTGGCCATGCATAGCCTCATCTATTTCCTGGTTTTGCTGGCCAGCATGTTCGATCTTATCAGTGCGCAAGTGCTGCCGGTGCTTATTTGCCTGGCAGTGCTGCATGGCGTGGTGGACTATCTGAAAGGTGCCTGCAAGCCCTGGTTTGGCCGCATGCAATGGCTGCTATTCATAGGCGATCAGGCTGTGCATGCGCTCACCATCCTCATCGCTGCAGGCATTTTATCCGCTCACGATCAGGCCACGCTTAGCCTGCTG
The DNA here is from genome assembly GCA_017996595.1 of Candidatus Cloacimonadota bacterium. Taxonomy (GTDB): domain Bacteria; phylum Cloacimonadota; class Cloacimonadia; order Cloacimonadales; family Cloacimonadaceae; genus Cloacimonas. The sequence goes on along the minus strand of JAGOGT010000004.1, from coordinate 9,396 downwards.
CTAAAGGAATTTCCTCTGGAATTGCTGGTGAAATATACCACTTTGATGATCATTACGGTGGTGGTGGGGATTCACTTTACAGATGCGGTGCTGGATAGTGCCCTGGATGGCGATACCGAATTGGATGCGGAGCAGGAACGCTCGAGCCGCGCTATTGGCATTGCGGAAAGGTTTTTGATTACGATTGCCGTATTGGTAAATCACTATGAACTGATTGCGTTTCTGATCGCTGCCAAGTCTATCATTCGTCTGCCGGAAGCGCAAAGCGATAAAAATGCACGCGAAGCCACGCATTTCAGTAACTACTTTCTGGTAGGCACCTTCGTTAGCTATGCCTGGGCGCTGGCGATTGCCATCTTATTTAAAAGCATGTTTTTATAAAAGGGAGAAGATATGATCACCGAGAAACTTATACCCTACATTGGCGGGGCCATAAAAGACTATTGGGATTTACCGGCGTTTACGGATTACCCCGGAAAAGCACTCAGCTACGGAGATGTGGCCAGACGGATTGCATGGATGCACAAGCTGCTGAAGGCTTGCGGAGCAGGAAAAGGAACCAAGATTGCCCTGGCGGGAAAGAACTGCAGTGCCTGGGCCACGGTGTGGCTTTCCACCGTTACTTATGGCGCTACGGTGGTTCCCATTCTGGCAGCTTTTTCTCCGGAAGATACGCAGCATATAGTAAATCACAGCGATGCCATGCTGCTTTTTATCTCCAAAGATAAGTATGATGCCATCGATGAAGAGACTCTGAAAGGGGTGAAATACATCTTTGCCCTGGAAGATTTCAGGCTGCTGTACTGCCAGGGAGATAACCGCAAAGCGATAGGCCCCGTTCTGGATGAGGGGATTACCGGTTTTCCTGCTACTCCGGCACAGTTTGTGATGGAAGACGTTTGTACAAATGATGATATCGCCGCTATTATCTATACCAGCGGCACTACGGGCTTTTCCAAGGGAGTGATGCTTCCCCATCGCAGTTTGCTGATTAATCTGATCTTTGCACGTGAACATCTCACCTTTGAAGTGGGTGCCAAGGTGCTGGCCTTCTTGCCTTTGGCGCATGCCTATGCCGCAGCCTTTGACATGCTCTATCCCTTCACGCGGGGCAATCACATGAACTTTATGGACAAGATTCCGGCTCCCAAGCTGCTGCTGGCTGCCATGCAGGATCTAAAACCGCAGGTGGTGCTCACCGTTCCCCTGCTCATCGAAAAGATCTATAAAAAGCAGATTCAGCCCCTCATTGAAACGCCCAAAATGCAGAAACTGCTGAAGATACCCCTCATTAACAAGCTGATTTTAAAGAAGATCAGAGCCAAGCTGATCACCGCTTTTGGCGGCAACCTGCGAGAGCTGATTACTGGCGGTGCGCCTATGAATGCCGAAGTGGAGCTCTTTATGAAAAAGATCAAGCTACCCTTCACCATTGGTTATGGCATGACGGAATGCGGCCCCCTGATCGGCTATGCAGGGTGGGCGGAACATCGCTTCGAATCCAGCGGCAAGGTGGTGGACTTTCTGGAAATGAAGATTGATTCTCACGATCCCGAAAAGGTTCCCGGAGAGATCATCCTCCGTGGCGAACAGGTATTCACGGGATATTACAAGAACGATGAGGCCACCCACGAAGTGCTGCGCGGAGATTGGCTATACACCGGAGATATCGGCACTGTGGATAAAGAGGGCTTCATTTATATTCGTGGCCGCAGCAAAAACATGATCCTGGGTCCCAGTGGCGAAAATATCTATCCCGAACTGGTGGAACAAAAGCTCACCAATCTGCCCTATGTAGGCGAAGCGCTGGTGCTGGAACGTGATCGCCAGCTTCATGCGCTCATCTATCCCGATCTGGAAAATCTCGATGCCGATAAAATCCCCTTGGGCAAGATCCCCGAACTAATGGAAAAGAACCGCAATGACGTGAATAAGATATTGGCTTCCTTCAGCCGTATTGCCAAAGTCCAGATCGTGAATGAACCCTTCCAAAAGACTCCTACGCAGAAGATTAAGAGGTATCTGTATAGTTAGGTGAGAGCTAAAGCTGTGAGAGGACTGCGTCCTGTGAGAGCGATGCTGTGAGAGCAAGCTGTGAGAGCAAGCTGTGAGAGCAAGCTGTGAGAGCAAGCTGTGAGAGCAAGCTGTGAGAGTAAACTGTGAGAAAGGGGAGTGTTTATGACACATCGTGATTTGGATGTGTATAAGGAAAGTATGAATTTTGTGGGCAAAATCTATGAGCTAACCAGGAGAATGCCAAAATCTGAGGTTTATGGATTGTCATCTCAGATGCAACGTGCGGCAGTATCCATTCCCAGTAACATAGCGGAGGGAGCTTCCAGGAAGGGAACAAAAGAATACATCCATTTCTTGTACAACGCATTGGGTTCTGCTTCAGAACTGGAAACCCAATTGGGGTTGATAGTAATTCTCAAGCTTTTACCGACAGACAAGGACATAAGTGATTTGCTTAAAGAATTGGATACAATCAGAATGAAATTACTGAAAATGATCAGGTCATTGGAAACTAAACTACAGCAGCTACCACCCTCACAGCATTAGCTCTCACAGCTTGCTCTCACAGTGAAACTCTCACAGCGCTTCGCGCTCTCACTAAAAAAGTGGCTGGGATGGGAGGATTTGAACCCCCACGTACGGAGCCAGAGTCCGCTGTCCTACCATTAGACGACATCCCAGCAGGAACATTTTTTTGTGGTTGGCTGGGCAGGGAGGACTCGAACCCCCGGATGGCGGGACCAAAACCCGCTGCCTTACCACTTGGCGACTGCCCATTGCACACTATATCTATCTGGCGGAGAGGCAGGGATTCGAACCCTGGGTGGGCTTTTGACCCACACACGCTTAGCAGGCGTGCACCTTCAGCCAGCTCGGTCACCTCTCCGGCTGAATTTTTCTTTGGTTGGCGGAGGATGAGGGATTCGAACCCCCATGGGCAGAACCCGGCGGTTTTCAAGACCGCTGCCTTACCAATTAGGACTAATCCTCCCTGGAGACTTAATCCTGAAACTTGTTGGCCGCTTTTTTGTCAAGGAGTTTCTGCATTTCGCTTTATTTACAGGCAGCTTAACCGCGATATGAGATGCAAATAGTATTCACTATCCCACTTGCTATTCCTGCCAGGCTCACTGCTTATAACCTTTATCCCGGGCTTCAGCTCGTTTCTGTCTGATCTTGATCGCCATTACCCATTAATCTTGCGCTGAACATGCGACCACCATGCATTTACATGGGCATCGCCCGGGCAGCGCATGGGCATCAAACTGGATACCATTGCAAAGGCTATAGTTAGCGATGCATCCCGGAGCACAGGTAGCGCAGCCTTCCGAAGCGAGTATCGGAAGGCTCCGTTACGCAAGATATCCGGGCAGCAAGCGCCAGTGTTTAGCTGCCTATTCTCTCATCCTGTTATTCCTGAACCGCGGTAATCAGGTAGAAGCGCCGTGCTGCCGTGGCCGGTTCTGCAAAAGTGGTTTCGGTGCCTGCCACGGTATCCACCAGATACATGGGGCTGGCCGTGAGTTCAGGGCTGTCTGAGCTATAAATATTGAACCAGCTTGGGATTAAGGGATAGCTCCAGTTTAGCTGGGCCGTGCCATCCGTCTGCAGAGTGATATTCAGGTTAGTTACAGGCGGCAAAATGCCCCAATTAATGCGGTTATAGGGATCGGCATCATAGTCTTCCCCGGAAAATACCCCGGTGGCATCCACAAAATACAGCGCTCCGGAATTCACCGATTTGGCCACATTGTATCCAAAGGTGAGGCTTTCGGGGAAATCTGCGCCCATAATGGTGAGGCTTTGATTGGTATTCAGCAGCAGAAAGCGGGAACGATTGGTAATGGTGCCGTTTGTGCCATCGGTGAAGGTGCAATTCGTGAAACAATTATTGGGATCCACCGTGGCCCCGCTTTGCACCTGCACTCCCGCGATATTCATATTGCGGAAGATGGCTTCCCGGGCGGCAATAAAGGCTCCGGAGAGGATGTCATAGCCGATAACGCCACTGATAGCGCTTATTTCTGCCTCGCTGCCTGCTTCTCCCAGGCATTGCAAGGTGCCGCCACTCTGCACGATGAGGCTTTGCCCTCCCGCGATTTGCAGGGTGCCCCAGGCGTCCACTTCCAGGATGCCATGGCGGCGCACCGTTAGTCCCGAAAATGCTTTCAGGGTATGGCCATTGGTATCCAGGCGCCCCTTAATCACATCCACCAGGCCATTTGCCACCACGATGTGGGTATTCAGCTCCGCACCGGTGCTGCTATCGATCTTAAGTACATTAAAACCATTGTTTTGCACCATGCTGATCTGGCTGGGATCACCGGTGGGATGCTCCGTGATTATCACCGTTCCGCTGCTGGGATTGAAGAGACTCTGCAAGTTTACCGCGAAACCTGCACAGGAAATAGTGCCGGTTCCGGGGCTGAAATTAAGCGCAGTGCCGATGATAACAGAATTGTGAGCGGCAATCAGAAAACCGCTTTCCATGGTGATAGTGCCATTCAGGGTGGTGCTGTAGGGGGAGCTGGCGTCGTTCCAGCGGAAAATTCCGGAGCCGATATTCAGCACCGAAGTGTTGCTAAAGATGGCTTTTCCGGCTACCTGCACAGTGTTTGCATTTACATATAGCGCTCCATTCAGGCTTAGATTACCGCCGATATTGAGAGTGCCCAGGGTCAGGTAAATAGTTCCATAATCGTAGTAATTGCCGCCTACATTCAGAATTGCGCCATTCTGTAAGAACACGGTGGATTCGGTGCTGGAATTCACATAGCCATTTACGTTTACATCGCAGCTATCCACCACCAGATAGTTATCGCCAGCCAGAAACACATTTCCGAGGATGGTGAGGAGCAGCGAACCGGGCACCACCTTCACTTCCTGGGCGTCATCCTTGTCCAGATAGAGGTCGCCAAGGGTGGTTCCTGCAGCCAGATTGGTGATGAAGGCAGGATATTCGCCGATGTACCTCAGGTCCATATTGGCGCCCATCTGGAAGATAGCCCCCGCATCGATGGATAACCAGCGGCAAACTCTGATCTCTCCCGTAGTGAGAGTGCCCGTGGCAGAAGCGAACCAGAAAAGCGACGCCCCCGCAGAGAGCAGATCGGTGCCGCTGTCCATTATCAGATTGCCGTGGATGTCTATATCATTACCCACCAGCATGCTGAATCCGCTAAGATCCAGGGTTCCGGAGCTCACGATCAGATTGCCATATAGATTTATGTCAGACATCAGGGTGATCACTTCTGCACGCGAGGGATTCGCCTCTCTGAAGGCCAGGCCTTCATTTTCACGTGTTAAACCGCTGTCGATAACCAGATTGCTGAAGCGGCTGGAAGCAACGCAGTAAAGGGTTTGGGTTCCGGAGGCAGCACGCTTCACGTGGAAGGTGGTTCCCGTGGGCAGGAAGTTATCCCTGGTGCAGGCCAGGTTTCCTGCCATTTGAATGGTGCCGCCCGTGAGGTTGGTAGTTAGCCCATATCCGGAATTCTGGATTAAAAGGCCGCTATTGGGGAAGTCCAGAGTACCGCCGGTGATATTGAGAGTGCAGCTTCCGCCCATGGGCATGGTCATTCCTCCGTAACCGCCGGAAACCCTCATCATACCGCCATGGATGCTAAGATTGCCTCTGAGATCCAAACGCTGATCGGGATCCTGAGTGATGAATAAATAACCGGAATTGATGCTGTAGTTTCCGAATACGCCATCGGCAGCCAGATCGAGAATATAGAGAGTGCCGCCATCGATATAAAGGGTTCCGGAAGTCCATATATAGCTGTCGCAGTATGATACGCTGCGGTCAAAATGCAGTTCGGTGCCACCCGCGATTTCCAGAATATGCATATTGATATTTACGCATTCAGATTGCATGCCGCCATCGAAAGTAACCGTGGAAGTACCTTTATCAAAGCCGCCATTAGCGATGTTGCCATAGAAACTACCCTGAATATAAAGATGATGAGCACCCGCAGCCAAACCCCCAGTGGAGATGGTAAGATCACCATGCACATAGAGATCGGAACCAAGCTGGCTCTGGGTATTTGTATCGATCGTGAGATTATGGAACCAGTAGCCCACTCCACACATAATAGTATTTGAGGTAATATCCAGCTTCAGGGTACCATTATCAAAGCGGGGGCCACCATTTATCTTCACCATTTGCCCCTTCAGGATGATCTGCCGGTTCGAAGCAGAGCCCATGTAGCCATTCTGGAAAGTGAGCTGTCCATTGATCGTGAGATCTTCCCCAGACTGCTGGCTAAAATACACGGTGGCACCTGATTGCTTATTGATGGCCAGGTCGTGGAAATAGCAATTGGAAGCTAAGTTGGCAATGTAACTATTGCGGTTGGACACCATTTGCACAATCCCTGCATCAGGCATCACCATGGCCCCGGCTTTGAAAGTCCAGTTTCCATAGCAAACAATGCTGCTGCCAGATACCATATTCAGGCTGGAGAAGCTTTCCCAGGTGATATGTTCCTGCACGTCCAATACGCCAGCAGCGTTATTCAAAACTACGTTACCAAAAACCTGCAGATTACCATTTACCGATAGATAGCCATTGGCAATTGTTAGATCTGCATCTTCTTCTATGGTAAGTGCTTTCACAAAGGCATTGGTGCTGACAACGGGATAATGAGCAGCACCATTGGGAATCAACACATTATCGATGATGGTGGGAAGGGTGCCTCCCTGCCAATTGGCAGGATTTTGCCAGGCGTTATCCACGGCACCGGTCCAACGTCCTCCGCTGCTGATACTGAGCGTGTATGAAGCATTATGAATGGTGCCGCTATTGATAATCAGACCATAGATTCCGGCCTGACTGATGCTTACGCAGAAGCTTTCCGTTCCTCCGCTATCCACATTGCGCGAAGAGGCCAGGGCTTCCTGATAAGTAAAGATGCCATCTCCGCCTCCCTGATAGAGCGCCATATCCAGATCGCAACTGGAATTAAGGGTAGTGATATCCACTTCGAAGAAATAATTCCCAGGGCTGAGGCTTACATTCCACATCTTCACCAGGTTATCGCCTTGCCAGCCGAAATTGTAGGTTCCCGGCACCAGGGTATTATCTATGGTGGTACACGCCACACTGGCCTGGGTTTGACCGCTGCTATTGGAAAATCTTACTCCATATTCATGACCTGCCAGTTGATGGTTATTCACCACGATGTAGTTCAGCTTTTCGTTACCTGGGGAGGTTTCCAGCAGGGAAGCAAAGGCAGGGCTGTCATAAAGCTCGATATTCCATGGTTCAATGCCTTCGGTATCCATATCTGCAAGCCCGATGGCATACCAGTTATCGTCTTCATAGAGATTAGCACTAAAATAGTCGGAATTGCGCGTGGTGGAAAGAGGGGTATCACTCAGTTCGCCAATGCTTCCTCCGGGGCGGATTTTAAAATTGCCATAGCTGCCATCTGCAGCCACTATTTTGTCTAATGCGGGATCATAGAATTCGATCTTGATGCGGCCATAGTCAGTTTCATTTCCCCAAAAGCAATCGATAGGGGGAACTGTCCAATGGTAGCTGCCGTCATTTTCCGTATCTGTGGTGATGGTAACCCAATCATCCAGGTCTCCAGCCCCTTCGGGATGATAATAGAGCCTTACATCGAGGTCATAGGGCATCCATCCTTCCCAGGTGATTTCGTACACATCTCCGGAAAAGAGTGTTTCCCCACCATCGTTGTTATCCCATCCCGTACCGCCATTTAGCGAGGTAAGCTCCACCCAGCCATAATCTGAAGGATCATTGGGATATATGTGCACCCAGTAAATTGCTTCCAGAATCCCGCGGTTATAGCCCACAATATCTGCATGATTGGGATCGTGCACATAGAAGATATCCGGATTGTTGCTATATCCCACGGCGATCACGGCATGATTGGGAATGCTGGTGTGGATGGGAAGATGATTCTCGGAAATCTCGTAGCGCACGTTCTCCATCAATTCCCGAGGTTCCCAGCTTGCAGCCCAGCGTCCATCCGATTCGCAGCCATAGCCTCTGTTTTCAAAGGCATTTTCGTACCCATCGCATATATCATCCCTCCAGGTACTGCCTTCGGCATCGGTATCCATGTAATGGTGCAGCGATAAGTTCATATCGGTTACATGGTGATCATATTGATCCTGCACGTCGTCCCATTTGGTCTGGTGATACCTGTCCAGATTACCCAGATTTTGCGCTTGATCCCACCACGATGCCAGCATGGCTGCGGAAGTGGGAGCACAGCCTTCATGCCAGATATAGAAGGGCATTTTTTCCAGATAGGGAATGTAGGAGGTGGTTCTGTCCATGGTTCTGCTGCCATCCAGCATCGTGGCCCAGTCTTCATCGAAGTTATCCCTTTCCCAATAGGGCGTCATGGAGGCCAGATGTTTGCGGAAAGCAGCTTCATCCAGCACTTTCAGCTTGGGTTCCACGTTTATGTAGCGCTTGGCCTTGCCATCGGAAACGCAGGTCCACACATCCACGGGGCCCATGTAATAGGTCTTTTGGATTTCATAGCCATCCGGAAAGGCTTCGGAAGCGGCCTTGGCGATTAGTTCCCCATAGATAATCTGCATGGGAAGGGTTTGGGAGAATTCGATCAGCACCGGCATCTGGCGATTTGCACCCACCAGCATATAGGCAAATTCCCCTTTGCGGAAGGCCTGGTCCCATTTTCCTGCAGCCAGATCAGCGGCACAGCTTTGGCTGAGCTCTTTTCTATCTGGAAAGGCCTTGCCCATGGAAAAATCATAGTGCCAGGCAATGAGGCTTTCGTCCGGTCCGTACAAAGGAATTGGCTCTGCAGCCTCCAGATTGCTTCCCCAAAGCCCGCGGGCATTGGCCAGGGCCAGAGTTCGAACTTCCTGGGGGCTCACCTGACGCTCTGACGCAGCCAGGTAAAGACAGAACATAAAAAGTAAGGCGATCAGGATACTCTTTTTCATGATATTCTCCTTGATAAAATTGCTATAATCCTCTTCTGAAAAGGGCTAAAGGTAGGTGGTTGAACATGCGGGGATAAACTGCGCAGGGTTCCCTGCCGCCTGGTGCAGCGGTAAGCCTTTAAAAATATCTGTGGCCTGCGTGGCGCGAACATAAGCTCTTACCTGTTCCTCCCGCATCACTAAGATGATGTTGCGAAAATTTAGGAGCAAAAACTATACACAAATACAGCAGAACGGATGGCGAAATCATGTCAAGCATTTTGTTGATACTGATATATTTATATCCTACCAAGGTAGTGTGAAAGGGTGGAAGCATGTTAGGTTTCAGGTTTCAGGTTTCAGCAGTGGAAAGGTGTAAGAGTGTTCGAGTATAAGAGGGCGCTGAGGAGTTAAGAATTAAAAATTAAAAATTAAAAATTAAGATAGATG
>JAGOGT010000226.1 GCA_017996595.1 Candidatus Cloacimonadota bacterium | reverse complement strand
GTTTCAAGAAGTTCAGCGGCGCCATCTGCCGCGACCTGCAGTCATCACAGCTCATGCCCGGTAAAGACCGCATCTATGTAGCCGGCGAAAAGGAATATGAAATAGAAAAACGCGTGCTTAGGGACGGCGTGCCTATCATTCCTAACTTACAGCGAGATATAGAACTTATGCAGCGTGAACTGGGCTTAAGCCTTTTGTAGAAACAGATTCCCCTTGCTGGCTTCCATGAATCCGCTTATACTATGCATTATAGACAAAACATAACCAAGGAGTTAACATGAAAAAAGTACTCATTCTGCTCACTATCTCGATGCTCTTCAGCCTCTTAGCTGCTGTGGACTTCGATTACTCCGGCGAGATCAGACACCGTGGCGCTTTCTGGTATGACGACAATTCTGAAGACCTCGATAATGGCATGGACACCCGTTTTCGCTTGATTATGGACGCCGCCATCACCAGAACCCTTAGCATCAATACCGAATTTGAAGTGGGAGATTTCACCTGGTACGACGCCAATAACAACAATTTCCACGTGGAAGCCAACGAAGCTTATATCGACTACCGCTGGGAAAGCATGGGCGCTAATTTCAAAGTTGGAAAGCAATATTGGGCTGATCACCGCAGCCTGGTAATGGACGATTACTTCACCGGAATCATGATGGTAAAGGACGATCTGGCCGGTTTCAAATCTGAATTTGGTCTCATGAAATATAATATCAATTTTGGGCCCTCCACTTGGTGGGTGGCACACATGCAAAGCAAGGGCAACGTCCCCATGGGCTTCACTGCCATGGCCGGATATGTGGATGATCGCGAGTTGCTGAATGTAAGCGTTATGCCGTATGTAACCCTGGATATGGCGCCGCTCACCATCGATATCACCCCCTTCTTCGATTTTCAATCTGCCCGTGAAGAAACCGGTTTTGGCGTAGCTGTGAAAGCCGATGCCGAGATGGATCAATTGGAGCTGGGCGCAGACCTGCTTTTTGCCAGCGAAAATGGCCTCACCACCATCAGCCCCTGGTATCAAAACGGTTTGTATCTCTATGGTATCGGCGAGCACCATGATGGCCTGAACCACTATTGGAACACGCCTTACCAGTACAATGGCGACACCTTTATGAGCCTGGTTGCCAAGATGAAATATGCCCTCACTCCCAAAGCTCAGTTCTTTGCCGCAGCCGGTTTACTCACCGATATTGGCATGGAAATCAATGGTGGCCTGCTCTATCACATCATCCCCGAAAAGTTCTCCGCCGCCACCTATGCCGCATTTGGTTCCCACGATACCCCGGAACAAATGGACATGGCTTTGGGTGGCACCCTGCAAGTGAATTTCTAAGCCAGATATACCCTATCCCTATCGCCTGGAGATACCTTTCTCCAGGCTTTTTTTTATTCCACCCAGAAAAGAAGGCTCTCTTTCAAACTTAGTGGGTAGTATTGGCAAACTGAAGGAATGGAGTTCAAGCGGCTTAAATAACTCTAGACTATAACAGTAACTTGAATAGCCGCTTGGACTTCATGCCGTTCGTTACTTCAGCTGTTTGAAGTCCAAAGCGCTATTATGCATAGGGATAAGAGCATAAATTATCTAAGCGCTTTGAACTCCAATCAGCGTGATGGAATCCTCTTACCCACTTGATTTGAAAGAGAGCCGAAGAGAATTTTAAAACTCTCTTTCAAATCAAGTAGCCATGCACAAAAAGCACCCCTCTACCTTGCTCTTTGTCCACGCGGTGAACATGTGATGACCATGCAAACACCCGGGGATCACATGGGCATCGCAAGCCAAAGTATTGAGCCTCCATAAATTCCTGTCTCCAATACTTCCTCAATCTCCCATGCACCTCCGAAGAAATTCATAGGAGGGTCTTTGGATATTGTTATCAGATTGCGGATATGGTTCTATGGAAGGCTTAGACGGCGTCCCCTGCTAAAATCTCCGGCGCTTTTACAATCCCTTTGCATCGGGCAACATAGGGCTTTACTACCCGCATGGAAGGGTAAGAATGGAAAAATTGCCACAAGACATGCAATTCCCGGCACCAATAACCAAAATATTCCTTGCCAGAAATCTCCTTACCCGCCATCGTGAACTAAAATAACAAGAGGTATGCATCATGGATAATGGCAAAGATTTTTATCTGATCACGGATATTGGCAGCACCACCACCAAAGCGATTTTGATCAAGAACAGCCCCAAAACCGAGATTATGGGGATCTGCCATGCCAATACCACGGTGGAAGCTCCCCAAAATGACGTTCGCTATGGAATCGTCGCTGCGGTGGCTACTTTGGAAAGGCAAACGGGGCAAAAGCTGCTCAAGCCAGGCCTGATAGCCCCTGAATTTGCGCTGAACGAGAAGATTGGCTACCTGGCTACCAGCAGTGCGGGCGGGGGTTTGCAGATCCTGGTGATCGGGCTTACCCTTTTTGATAGCGCTTCCAGTGCCCGTCGCGCCGCTTATGGAGCCGGGGGAATTATTTTAGACGTATTTGCTTTAGACGACAATCGCACCGCTGCAGAGCAGATGATGGCCATGCGTAACCTGCACCCGGACATGATTTTGCTATGTGGAGGCACCGATGGCGGAGCGATTAGCGGAGTGCTACGGCTGGCAGAGATCTTGCGCATCGCGCGGCCCAAGCCAAAATTCGTAACGAATCAGAAAATCCCCACTATTTACGCTGGCAATAGCGATGTCCAGGATGTAATCAAACACATGATCAGCAGAGATTTTGACCTGGTGGTGCTGCCCAATCTGCGCCCCAGCCTGGTGCAAGAAAACCTCAAGCCCACGCGGGACATGATCCAAACCCTCTTTATGGAAAATGTGATGGAACACGCCCCGGGCTATGCCCCCCTGAAAAAGCAGGTGAGCGCAGATATCCTTCCCACGCCCATGGGGGTTCTAAACAGTCTGGTGCCGCTAACGGAAACCAAGGCACGCAATTTCTTTGCCTTTGATATCGG
>JAGOGT010000225.1 GCA_017996595.1 Candidatus Cloacimonadota bacterium | reverse complement strand
TGTCGCCCACTTTCAGGCCGGCTTTATCGGCAGGGGAATCTTTTTCCACCTTGGCTACCAGCACGCCGGAAACTTCTTTCAATTGGAAGGATTCCATGATGTCGCTGGTAATTTCCTGGGGCAGGATGCCGATGTAGGCGCGGGTAACCTTGCCGCTGGCCACAAGGTCATCCACAACCCGGCGGGCAAGATTGATGGGGATGGCAAAGCCGATGCCCACATTACCGCCATTGTTGCTGGCCAAGGCAGAATTTATGCCGATAACTTCGCCTTTGATGTTCAGCAAAGGACCGCCGCTATTGCCGCTGTTGATGGCGGCATCGGTCTGGATGTAATCCTGATACATGGGGGAATTGTTGCCGAGATTAAGATCGGCACGGCTGGTGGCAGAGATCACGCCTACGGTAACGGTGCGGTCCAAGCCCTCGGAGAAAGGATTGCCAATGGCGATAGCCCATTCGCCGATATCGAGTTTATCAGAATCGCCAAGGGGGGCTACGGTTACTTTTTCGCCTTCTTTGATGGTGATCTTGATCACAGCCACGTCGGTATTGGGATCGAGGCCTACCACGGAAGCGGTGTAGGTGATTTTATCGGCCATGGTAACGGTGATGGTGCCTTCGCGGCCTTTTTCCACCACATGGTTATTGGTCATGATAAAGGCTTCACGGGTGGTGGGAATATATTCATATACAAAGCCGCTTCCCATGGAAACGATGGGACGGCTCTGTTCCTGGGGCTGGCCAAAGAACTGGCGGAAAAAGGGATCGTCCATGAAGGGATTGCGGAAATTGTTCTGGACGGTAACGGTGGATTCCACGCGGATTTGCACCACGGCTTCGCGGACATTCTTTACTACTTCCACTACCGGATTGGGCTGAGAAATATCCCCAATTCCCGGTTTGGCAAAAGCGCTGCTTATCGCGATAATAACGATCAGCAACAGGGCTGGTCTTTTCCACATATTCATCATACTTCTCCTAAATACAAGTATTCCTTATTTTTATGGTATTTTTTAAAAATACAAAAACAACGGGGACGGCCCCCTCAGCAACAAGCTTTCGAGAACAATATATCCGTATATGGGACTGTAGTCAAGCAGAAAATGATGATAGGGAAGCCGATCTCCGAATCGGCAATCACGTAACGCATGACGTAAATCAGAAAAAGCGTCTGCTTGGGGACTCGGAGGTCCTCACCCAGTTTACGCTTCGGCTCTGGTGATGGAAGCTCCAATGGAATTCAGCTTTTCCTCGATGCGGTCGTAACCCCTGTCAATGTGGTAGATACGGGAAACGGTGGTAGTGCCTTTAGCCACGATTCCAGCCAGAACCAGGGCCGCACTGGCACGCAGATCGGTGGCCATTACTTCCGCTCCGCTTAAGGCCTTCACGCCCTTGATGGAGGCTACATTGCGCTCCATGCGGATATCGGCCTGCAGTCTATTGAGTTCGGCTACGTGCATGAAGCGATCCGGGAAGATGGTATCTTCCACGAAACTGATCCCCTGAGCCAGACAAAGCAGCACGGTAAATTGCGCTTGCAGATCGGTGGGAAAACCGGGATGGGGGAGCGTGATGAGGTTTACTGGCCTGATCACATCCGGAGGATTGACAGTAATACTATCTTCATTGATCTCAAGTTCACAGCCAGTTTCGCGAAGCTTGTCCAAAAGGGCTCCCAAGTGCTCGGGACAACAATTGGTAACTGTAACCGGGGCAGTGCTTAGCGCTCCAGCGATGAGGAAGGTGCCGGCTTCGATGCGGTCGGGAATCATGTTCATTTCCACGGGGAAAAGGTCGTCCACACCCTCGATGCTAAGGGTGGTAGTGCTACGTCCGGTGATCCTGGCACCCATCTTGTTCAGCAGATCGATGGTGGAATCCACTTCGGGTTCCATGGCAGCATTGAAGATTTTTGTAGTACCTTTGGCCAAAACGGCGGCCATGAGGGTGTTAATTGTGGCCCCTACGCTGGATTTTTCGAAAAAGATATTGGCGCCTTTCAGCTCTTTGGCCTTGGCGTGAATGTAGCCTTGATCGATGCTGATCTTGGCACCAAGGGCTTCCATAGCTTTCAAATGCAGATCCACAGGCCTGGTTCCGATCGCGCAACCTCCGGGAAAAGATACCTTGGCTTCACCCAAGCGGGCCAATAGCGGCCCCAGCACATAGATCGAGGCACGCATCTTGCTCACCAGTTCATAGGGCGCTTCGCCATAGCATACATCGCGGGAATCGATGCTCATGCTGCCTTTGCCATAATCCACCCGCGCTCCGATAACCCGCAGCAGATGCGCCATGGTTTTCAGGTCGATAAGATTTGGCACCTTACGCAGCACCGATTTTCCGGGGGCTAAAAGGCAGGCTGCCATGATAGGCAGGATGGCATTCTTCGCTCCGCTCACTTCGATGGTGCCGCTAAGCTTGCGATTGCCTTTGATAACGAATTTTTCCATGCTATTCCTCGATGTATGTAGTAATTATCTTTTCAGGATCAGATATCTGTCCCTGCCGCAGAGGTCAAGGTATTTTTCGTGAGTTTCTATCCCTGCATCCTGGGCAAGGCGGATGATGGCGTCTGCTTGCGTAGCGCCGTGTTCAAAGGCAATGAAGCCCTGGGGGCTGAGGTAAGCAGCAGCTTTGGCAATAATGCGGCGATAGTAGTCCAGGCCATCTATCCCACCATATAGCGCTAATTGGGGCTCATAACTGCGCACTTTGAGCTCCAAAGCGTGGTAATCGGCGCTATCGATGTAAGGAGGATTGGAAATGATGGCATCGAAGCATCTGCCTTCAGGGGGGTAAAGGTCGGCTATAATGAACTCAATCTCTGCCTTCAGTTCAGCGGCATTGTGCCTGGCCACTTCAAGTGCTTTGCCGCTATAATCAGTAGCGAATACCGCTAAGTCCGGTCTTTGTAGCTTTAAGGTAATCGCAATTGCGCCGCTACCCGTGCCGATATCCAAAACTTGCATATTGCTTTGCAAGCGCTTAATGGCCAGTTCCACCAGTCCTTCGG
>JAGOGT010000224.1 GCA_017996595.1 Candidatus Cloacimonadota bacterium | reverse complement strand
GGTAATAATCCTGGGCAGCTTCGTAATCACCCTTGCGGTAGGAAGAATTGCCGGCGTCATAATTCCGGGATGCACTGCCCGGCTTGGCATCAAGGGCATCCTTAGCCGCTTTCAGAGCTTCCGGATGGTCGCCCCGGCGATATTTAATCTTGGCCAGATTGGCAGCGGCAAGGTCGTCAGCTTTGTCGGCATTATGGCCGAAAATCTTTTCCGGAAGAGAGTAATTCTTCATTTTATAGAGGGTTTCAGCCAGGCTCTGGCTTAGCACTTGCGGCCTGAAAAGCAGCTCCAGAATCAGGAAGAGCACTATCAGCAGCAGGGCGACAAGGAGATATTTGCGTTTACTAAGCTTCATCCTGATGCTCCGCAGCCAGCAGGCCTTTGGTTCGTTTGCGGGGATCGATGAGGCTTTCCCCCAACAAGATGAGGAGTGCCAGCAGCGCAAAGAGATAATACTGCTCCTTCATGCTGCTGATACTTTTGCGGTTGATGCGGCCTTCCTCGCGTTCATAGATCCGCCTCAGCACCAGCTGGATTTCATCGCCACCGGGAGTGATGCGAAAATATTCGCCTCCGGTGCTGTCAGCCAGCTTTTGCAGGGAAGCTTCGTCCAGTTTACTCACTACTTCCTGGCCGGTATAGGGATTTTCCACAATGGTTCCTTCGGGGCTGCCCACACCCATGGTATATAGCCTGATGCCTTTATCTTTCAGGAGTTTTGCCTGCTTCATGGCCTCCCCGGAGAGATCTTCGCCATCGGAGATGAGGACTATGGAATTGGCTGCCGAAGCCTGAGAGAAAGCTTGGGCTGCCAGGGATAGAGCGCTGCCGATATTGGTTCCGGGACGCTCCCCAGTATTGGAATTAAGGCCCTGCAGCACAATGCGCACAGCTTCGAAATCATCCGTTAATGGGCATTCCAGAGTGGCAACCCCTGCAAAGGCAATAATCCCGATGCGATCGGTATCCAGCTGTTCCAAAAAGGCAGAGATCTGGATGAGAGCACGCATCAGCCTGCTTGGCATCACATCCTGGGCATCCATGCTGCGCGACACATCGATGGCAAAAACGATGTCCATGCCTTTCTTTTCCAGCTCGCGGGTTTCATAATCCCATTGCGGACGTACCAGGGCAAGAATAATCGCAGCCAGGGCGATAATGCCCATCACCAGCTTGAGGCCAACCCAAAAGGCGGATTGTTCACGATGGTAATAACGGTGGAAACTCGTTTCGGCATAGTTTTGAAAGCGCTTCAGATATCTGCGGCGCCGGTGGACTAAAAGATAGCCCATGACCAGGCAAACAACCAGCAGGATTAGATTTAGCGGCGTGGTAAGATTCATTTAGCTATCCGGGAGTATGGGCATTAACCAGAGTTTGAGAAGCAATTCGGCGCAAAGAAGCATGAACGCCAGCCACAGAAAGGGGAGAAAGTGATCGCTGTAATTATAGGTGTATCTTATCTTATACTTGCTTTGTTCCAGCTTGTCGATCTGGGTCATGATGTTCTTCAAACTGCGCGAATCGGTAGCCAGAGCGGCTTTTCCGGTGCCGGTGAGGGAGGCAATCTTGTCCAGAGTGTCCATATCCAATTCGATGAGGGTATTGGTATATTGCTTGCCGAAGATCGGATCGGTGAAGGGAAAAGGTACCATTCCCCCACTGCCTACTCCAATGGGATATACTTTGATGCCCAGTTCACGGGCAAATTCTGCTGCAGTGATGGGATCAATCTCCCCGGTATTGCTAACCCCGTCTGTGATCAGGATAATCAGCCGGCTTTTAGCCTTGCTGTCCTTCAGCCTGGCTACAGCCTTTGCCAGGCCCATGCCGATGGCGGTTCCGGAAGCCTGTTCATTCACCTGCAAATTGTCCAGACTGCTTTGCAGAGCAGCATGATCATAGGTAAGGGGAATGCGGGTGAGCGAGTATTCGGAAAAAGCAACTAAGGCAAAACGATCGTTGGGACGGCGCTGCACAAAGTCTTTTGCTACTTCCACCGCTGCACCGAGCCGATTCTGAGGAGCAAAATCCATGGCCAGCATGCTGCCGCTGATATCAATCGCCAGGGCAATATCCACCCCTTTCTGGCTGTAATCCCTGGTCCTGGTTCCCCACTGGGGTTGTACTATAGCAATGATCAAACAGAGCAGAATCAAAGCGCGTAATCCCGGATAGAGCCATTTCCAGGGCATGCCCCCGATTAGCATCGGAGCCAGGATATCCAGCCGTGAATGATAGAGGCGTACTCTGCGCTTGCGGGTGAAACGCAGCTCCCAATATAGATAAAGGGGAATCAACAGCAGCAAGCTAAGCAGCCAGGGATGGGCAAATCTAAGCATTGCTCCCCCTGCTGATTGTTGCCTTGAAGCTAGTAAGATAATTCTTTAGCCACTCGATGCGGGTTTCGGTGGAGCTGGTATCCGGCTCTGCTTTGGCAAATTTCACCAGATCACAGAGCTGCAGAAAGTCCTGTACTTCCGCTTTGTTGCTGATGTGATTATGCTGCAGCACCGTGGATATCTCGCTCACCGTCATTTCCATGGCGCCAAAGTGATATTCCTTTTCCAGAAAACTGCGCAAAATCTCTGAGAGGCCAAAATACAGCTGAAGCCAGGCCTCTTTTTCCAGCAAGCCTTTTGCCAGTAGCTCCTCAAGCTGCTGCAGAGCTTCTTGCCAGGCAGCAATCTTAATTGGTTCCTGCACTGGTGCAGCTTCATTCTTGCTAAGCCCGGGTTTTGGGGTCCTCTTCAGGATCAGATATAGCGCCAGAGCAATTGCCAGCAAGAGCAGCAGCAGATAAACCCAAAAAGGCAACTGCAGGGGATAGCGTTCCAGAGGCTTGATATCCCTTAAAAGCGTATCTCCCTCAGCCAGCACACTCAGCACATATACCCTGAAACCATCCGTGTATTCAGGCTCCTGTTCCGATCTCGCAGGGCTTACTTGCAAGCGGGGAAAGGACAGAGCTCCGGTACTAAGGGGCACTATTTCTATCATCCAGCTCTGCTTATCCTTGGCTGCGGCCCTATTTGCCACGATCGCAAAGC
>JAGOGT010000223.1 GCA_017996595.1 Candidatus Cloacimonadota bacterium | reverse complement strand
AGTAAGGCCTGCTGAGGGAGTGGTGCTATCAAGGGCTCCGGTAAAAGACAAGGTACTGGAGTTCTGGTCAAAGATCACGGTGGGAGGTGAAGGCGCAGTATTCGGAGTGGCAGTATTATTCCGGAACACACATGCTTCATAGGAAGAGCCATTGAAGCCGGCTAAGATTACATCTAGTTTACCATCGTTATTCAAATCCGCCCAGATTGCCTTACTGCTACTCACCTGGGGAAATGGAGTAGTTTGCTGGGTAAAGGTAAAATCACCGTTGTTTCTATAGATGCGGGTGATTTTAGTGCCATAATGAGTGAAAGCTCCGGTTACCAGAATATCCAGAAATCCATCGTTATCATAATCGCCCCAAAACAGAGAACCGGCAATTACTCCGGGAATAGGGCAGGTAATTTGCGCAAACTGTCCGTTTCCGACGTTTTTGTAGAGGTAAGAATGTGTTTCAATGCCTTCACCACTGGTAACCAGATCGGGCAAGCCGTCATTATCAAAATCCCCCCAATCACTATTGCATAAACTCAGAGGATGGAGATTCGCGTTAATATTTGTAAAGGTATCCGTGCCGTCGTTGCGGTAAAGGATATTCGCATTGCTTCCCATTACCGAGATATCGAGATCGCCATCATTATCATAATCTACAAAATGGCATTGCCCGGCAGACATGTTCTGAATCCCCGCTGTAACCTCTGTAAACACCAGGTTACCTTCGTTGCGGAAGAGCTTCACGTAATCCACATCGTTATTTACTCCGGTCATAATAATATCCGTAAGACCGTCATTATTGTAATCTCCGGAATCTACCCAGGCATAATACAGACCGGTCCAATTTACGGGGATATTGGTAAAACCGTGGGCTGAATTCCCTATATAGAGCCGCGTGAAGGGCGGATTGTCAAGATTTTGCCTGCCATTGATCACCACATCCATAAATCCGTCATTATTAAAATCTGCCCAAGAGCTGCAACCTCTCCACAGGCCAACTAAACCGGTATTTACCAGTGAGAAATTCCAATTGCCATCATTACGATACAGATTTGTATATCCACTACCGGCAGGGCTGTTGCTTCCACCTAGCATGATATCGAGATCGCCATCAAGATCATAATCTATTGCTTCAATTTCCGAGCCCCATCCTGCTTCCAGGGGGACATTCATCTCTGTCCACTGTCCCCAAGCCGCGATAGGAATCAGGATCGCAACGATGACGACAAGCAACTTGATACTCATATTCACCACCTTTATAGGCCATATTTGCAGCCAATCCATGCATGGAATAATTGTCAATCAAAATATTCAGTATAATCCGATGATCGCGCGGATTGTGGCTAACACAAGGGATGATTTTCCCGGCTCCCAAAAATCAACTGGGGGCAAAAAGCAGGTCCTCATCCCTACTCTTTTTCCGTGCGATGACCATGCGATCACCGGGCATTTGCATGGGCATCACATGGGCATCGCAAGATAACTGTGTCTATAGCATCACTTTAGAGGCTTATGCAGGTAATCATGCCCTTGTTTTCTTTAAGGGCAGTTCTGTTCTTACCCACTTAGTGAGAAAGTGAGCCATTATCTCTTACCTGTGCTTCTCAAGCCCTTAACCGCAATACGAAGAAACGCGAATTAAATACGAATCACATTCGTGTTTCATCCTTATTGCACTCGTAATTCGTTCAGGGAAGTATCACCCAAAGAAAGGACTTGACTGATAGCCCTCATTTGCGAAAAGTGATTACCATAATATCCCATCCCAGATGCTATAGCAAAGAGGAGAAACATAGATGAGCAGCACCCCCCGCGGTGAAAGATTGATAATCGCGCTGATCGGCAAGCGCAATGCCGGCAAATCCAGCCTGATAAACGCCCTTACCGGCCAGGAGATTGCCATTGTATCTGAGGTTCCCGGAACCACCACTGATCCTGTAGATAAGCACTATGAACTTCTGCCTCTGGGTCCGGTCACCTTTTATGACACAGCCGGAGTGGATGATGTGGGCACCCTGGGCGAAAAAAGAGTGGCCGCCACCCGCAAGATCCTCTATCGGGCAGATATTGTTATTTTCGTTTCCGATTCGCAGGCTTTTGTAGCTTCTGAGCTGGAAATGCTGGAGCGCATCAGGCAAATGGAGATTCCCACGATCGTGGTGTTTAATAAAACCGATCTGGGAGAGCTTGCTGCTGAAAACGAAGAGTATTGCCATAAGCATAATCTTCCATCAGTTAAGGTTTCCACGGCCACAAAGGAAGGCGTGCTATCCTGCAAGGAAGAGCTAATCCGCCTGGCACCCCAATACCTGAAGGAAAATCGCATTCTCGCCAGAGATCTCGTGAAGCCTCTGGATCATGTGATATTGGTGGCTCCGATCGATTCTGCCGCTCCCAAAGGCAGGCTCATCCTTCCCCAGGTGCAAGTGCTGCGTGATCTGATGGATAACGACGCCATCGTTACCGTGGTGAAAGAAACGGAGCTGCTGTCTGCGCTGGCTATGACCAAAACCAGGCCGAAACTGGTAATCACCGATTCGCAGGTAATAGAACAAGTGAATCGCGAAGTACCCCAGGACATACAGGTAACTACCTTTTCTGTGCTTTTTGCCAGATACAAGGGCGAATTGGATTTGCTGCTAAGTGGCACCGAAAAGCTGAAAGCCTTGCAGGACGGCGATCGCATTTTAATCGCCGAAGCCTGCTCGCATCACGTTCAAAAGGACGATATCGGCCGCGTGAAACTCCCTGCCTGGATCAAGCAATTCAGCAATAAAAAGGTGAGCTTTGATAATTATGCCGGGCATGATTTCCCGGAAAATCTGGAAGATTATGCGGTTTGTATCCACTGCGGAGCCTGCATGATCAATCCTATGGAGATGAATAGACGCATCGTGGAATGCCATCGCCGGGGAGTACCCATCACCAATTATGGCATGACTATTTCGCTGGTGCAGGGAGTGCTGGATAGAGTTATCGAGCCTCTTTTGCAGGCCAAAGCCGGAAAGATTTAATGAAAGTATCGGCACTGCAATTCATTCCCAAACATGGCAATAAGGT
>JAGOGT010000222.1 GCA_017996595.1 Candidatus Cloacimonadota bacterium | reverse complement strand
CACCAAGCTTCTTTATTACTGATAGTTGCTTCAGTTCACTGATGGTATCCAGTCCATATCCGCTTTTTGCTTCCAGGGTGGTGGTGCCCTGCGTGATCATTCTTTCTAAGCGCCTGGCGGCCAAATCGAAAAGCATCTCTTCGGAAGCATCGCGGGTGCTGGCAATGGTGCTGCGTATTCCTCCGCCAGCTTTGGCGATTTCCACATAGGTGGCGCCCTTCAGCCTTTGGGCAAATTCGCCTTCGCGGGTATGCACAAACACCGGATGCGTATGGCAATCCACAAATCCCGGCAGGGCAATCAAACCTGTGGCATCGATAGTTTCTGTGGGGCTGAACTGCGCAGAAATCTCGTCAGAGCTGGCTACGGCGATAATCTTGCCATCCAAAATCGCGATCCCTGCATGGGGAATGTGCACCGGATGCTCCATGGCTTCTCCATATACAGGCCTGCAAACACCCTTGAAGGTGGTCAAATCTTTGATGTTCAGTACTATCAGATCCGCTTTCATAACGTTCCTTTTTCCCTTTGTAACATAAAAGCATATCAACCAAACAAGGGATATTCGTCAAGAGTTTTGATGCCATGGCTCCCTTGGGAAGAGAGAAGTTTCACCAATCGTGGAAAAATAACCACGATTAGAAGCGTAATTCACCATGATTATCCAACATTTATCTTGACAGGTTCTTAAGTGTTACTATTCTCATTCATAAATCCAGCTCGTTTTTCATGGGAGGTATCATGAAAGGTGTATTGATTCTTGTTTTTGTTACTTTGTGTGTGTCTCTTTTTGCTCTGGCCGATATTCAGGTTAGTTACACCGGTTTCAGCGTTGAACAGCAGGCAGCGTTTGAGCATGCCGTGTCAATCTGGGAGCCAATCCTGAATTCAGATGTGCCCATCAATATCCATGCCACGTTGCAAACCATCCCCGGCTTTGTGGTTATTACCCTGCCAAATCTCATCCGCAATTTTGCGGCAGCGCCGGTGCAAAACGTGTGGTTCAGCACAGCCCTGGCCAATGCGCTTAGCGGAAGCGATCTCAATCCCACGGAAGCGGATGTGGATTTCATCATTAATCCCTCGCAGCCTTGGTATTATGGCCTGGATGGGGAGTGTCCAGCCGCTAATATCGATTTTGTAACGGAGATGATGAAGGCCGTGGCTTATGGCCTGGGCTATCAATCTTCCTTTTATGTGCAGCAGGGTTATGGCTCCTACGGGATGATCGATCCCAGCGTTTTGGGGCTAAGCACTTCCTTTGTGTGGGAGCCGATGCAAAACATGCCAGCGCTCTATGACACCTTTATTTGTAATACTCAAGGGCAATATCTCACCAACACCGCTCTATTTGGCAACCCCTCTACGGTCTTGAATGCCCAGCTTAGCGGCGGAAACCTGCGTTATCATGGCCCGCATGCGATGCTATACAATGCTGGAGATGAACCCGTGCTCTATGCTGGTTCCTTCAATCTGGCGCGTACGGCACGTCTGCTGGAGGCCCCTTATGAAAGCACCGAAAATGCTTCCGGAGTGCCCACTGCCTATACTGGCCTGGTGATTCACTATCCTGCTCCGATCGTTTTGGGAATGCTGGAAGATCAGGGCTGGGAGATAGATCACACCGCAGTGCAGGCTGTTCCCACGGATTTAATTGCCGTTATCCAGCAAGATGATGTGCTTCTGAATTGGACTGCACCTCAAACCCCCTATGTAGTTCATAATTATACGGTTTGTAGGGATGGCATGCCCATCGGAACGGTGCTATCGAATTCCTACGCCGATCTGAATTTACCTCCCGGAATCTATGCCTACACCGTGGAGGCAGCATACTCCATGGGGATGTCTGAACCGAGCAACATTATCAGCATAGAAATCCCCGTGGCAGTAGAAGATGAGCATCAGGTTCCCGCTGCCGGGATGATTTTCAGCCTTTATCCCAATCCTTTTCGCGATAAAGGTACCCTTGCCCTCTCCCTAAAATCTGGGTCTCCGGTCGCTTTCGAACTCTATGACCTGAAAGGGAGAAAGCTGGGGGAATATGCTGCGGGACAGCTTGGCGGGGGAGTACATCAGCTTGGCTGGGATATTGAGCGCTTTGGATGTAGCGACCTGCCTTCGGGAGTCTATTTCCTGAAATGCATAGCCGGAACAGCTAGCAAAACAGAGAGATTTTTGCTAATAGATTGATAAACAGATCCAAAAAATACTTTTAACACAGAGGAAAAGCAGAGAAAAGCAGAGAAAAGCAGAGTTAAACTATAAAACCAGTAATAGGCTGCTATATAAATATTTGCCATGAGATGACCATGCGATCCCCGGGCAGTTGCATGGGCATCGCATGGGGATCGCATGGGAATGAAGAATGAAGATTTAAGAATTAAAGCTTGAAGGCCGGGCTGAAACCTTCCTAACCCTCTTACTCTCTTTTTCTCTTTTACTCTTTGTTAGATAATTCTCTGCTTTTCTCTGCTTTTCTCTGCTTTCCCTCTGTTTAAAAAAAAGTCTCTCACAGATATCACAGATTGCCCAGAAAACAGAACGCGGATGCTGGTGATTAATGGTTAATGGTTAGTGGTTAATGGCATAGCTCGCAGGCGAGCTGAAACCTGTAACCTGAGGCCTTAAATGCGCTCTTTTACTCTTTGTTAGCTACCTATGCTTATCTCCGGATTTCACATTCTGCACGATGCCTTCCCCGCAGTTACGGCAGATTTCGATCGCGGCACGGTTTTTCAGGATTGCCGCACGCATCTTATTCATATACTTTCCGAACCACAAGTCCCTAAAGCTTGTATCATCGATATTGCCGATGGGGAAGCTGCCGTCTTTGTCATAGCAGCAGATGTTCATTTCACCATCCCAATTGATCACTGGCTGCGTCCAAAGCCTGCGGCAGCGGTTCTTTAGCTTGGTTTTCAGTTCGAAATTGTCACCGGTATTATGATAGCGGCTGTATTTGTGATCGGAAGGCAGATACTTCAGGTCGTCCTTACTGTATATCTGCACGGTTTTCAGCTCCAGTTTGTCCACTTGCAGTTCTGTGGCCAGGCGTTTAACTTCGGGAAGTTCATGTTCATTATGG
>JAGOGT010000221.1 GCA_017996595.1 Candidatus Cloacimonadota bacterium | reverse complement strand
ATCCTATATCAGGTTTTATGTTTCTGCGATTTCGCGGTTTTTCTTGTGCCGGGCTTCCAGTTCCGCGCGGATCTGATAAACCCGCTCTTCAGTTAAGGCGTAATTGGCAATCAACCACAGCGCAAGCGCGGAAGTGATAATCGGGATACCCACATCAAATACTCTGAGGAGGAAAAGGGTTCGTTCTTCCTGTCCAGCTCCCAGAGCCAGATCAAATTTCGATACCTTTAGCAGCACTCCCGTAAGCAGTCCTGCCAGCGACATGCCGATCTTCACCATCCACCAGTAGATAGCCCCAAAAACGCCTTCGCGTCGCTTATGAGTGGTCAATTCATCATAATCGCAAACATCGGAAATCATAGCCCCCATCAAAGTGAAGAGCGAACCACTTCCGAAGGCCACCAACGGTGCCGCAAAAAGCAGCCAATAAGGATGAGCGGGATTGTAGCCAACCCACTTCAGCGCATAGCCTAAAATGGAGATGGTGATGGTGATGAGGAAGGTTTTCTTCTTGCCAATGCGGGTGGCTACCCAGCCGGTAAGCTGGATCACTCCCAGGGTGGCAATGGAAGTAAGCATGCCATACCATCCCATAAGTTTTCCGGCACTGGCGTCATTTCCCTTGAAGAGGTAATAGATCATCACATAGAGCGCAAAGGATGAGCCCAATTGGAAGCCATTGAACACCAGGAAGGTAGCTCCACAGAGCTTAACGAAGGGCTTGCATTTGAAGGTGGTTTTGATCCCCGCGAAGAACTCAAGGGTGTTTTTCCACCAACCCCTGGCAGCATTTTTAACGGGCTCCAGAACCTGAGTTTCCCTCAGGAAAATAGCAGGGATTACTCCCAAACCGGCTACCAGGATTCCCACCGCCACTGCCAGTACCCTTGCTCCGTGAACCGTATCCCGGAAGAGGGTGCTGCTCATGATCGCATAGAACCAGGGAACTCCCAGCCAGGCAATTTGCCCCACCGTATTGGCAAAGGTATGCAGCCTGGTGCGTTCGTGATAATCGGGGGTCATTTCATAGCCAAAGGCCACAAAGGGAGTGGCATAGATGGTGTAGGCAAAGAAGAAGAGGATGCTCATTACCAGGAAGTAGATGAAATACCTGGTGAAGAAGCCTTCGTGTTTGCGCAATTTGAAAGAGCTGATGGAGGCCATGCCGGCCCCTTCCAGTCCGCTCAGTTTCACTTCGATGCTCTCCACCCCATCGATATCCAGCTTTTGATTTCCGCCCTGGCTTGCCTCCGTGGGCATCAGTTCAAAATCGCCCACATTGAATTTGTAAAGGTTACCCTTGCCGCCTTGCGATTTCTGTGCGCTGAGATCGATATAATACGCTTCCGGCACTTCACTCTGGATGGTTTTTGCTTCCGTTAGCACCACTTGCATGGCCTTATAGGCAGGTAGTTTCACGTTCATTTCGATCTGCGGGAAGCCATCCAGATTTGTGGAAAAGCCATTGGCGCTTTGGGATGACAATAGCTCGGGGCCATAAAGCTTGAAAGACACATCGGGATGCTGGGCATCATAGCTGATGCTGATTCCACCATCGGCATCGAGCACCGCTGCCTTGGTTTCGGTAGATACTGTTTGATGCTGCGCCACGGGATCCTTGCCCAGGATATTGATATATCCGGGAGGAACCTGCCACATCACGGCAAAGATCAGTCCCGCCAGCAAAGCACCGATAAAGATGAAAGGCCTCCGCCGTCCCCATCTGCCTCTGTGGTTATCGGAAACATAGCCCATCACGGGATCGGAGATAGCATCGAAAATGCGGGGAATGGAGCCAATTAATCCCACTAACATTACATCCATGCCCAGTCCCAAATTCAAAATCACCACCATGGCTGGCAGAGCTGCAGCTTGCAGATTGTTTACAAACATTCCCACGGAATATGCGGCTTTTTGCTTCAAGGATATCCTGTCTTCAGGTCTAGTAGTATGACGTACGCTTTTTCCCATGATCCCTTTCCTTTATTGCTTTAAGTAGATATCGTCAAAATACAGATTGCCAAAGATAATGGCGTTGCCACCAGTGGTGGGGTTCCACAAGCCCAGGTATTTCACCGTGCTCAGGTTTACGGCCGGGAAATGGCTTAAGGGGATCTCGAAGCGCAGCCAGTTACCGGAAACCACAGGCGTGTATGAAAATAGCTCCACCTGCGTATTGCCTCCGCTGTTGTCTTCCCACTTGATCCCTAAATGTGCCAGATCGGGCATCGCCGATTTGTTGATATTAATCACCATGCTGGAATAATCCGAGATATCCTGCGAGCCAAAATTGAAGGCAATTCCGCCCCAAGCAGCTCCCAGATTGGTGAAATTAACGGATAGCACATAGTTTCCATCCACGGGTGTTACCGCGGTGCTTTCTTCATTGGGCTCCGCGGAATTACCACTCCAATCGGCACTATTGATGATCTGACTGTAGGGCAGCATCGGATTGGTATGGCTTTCGGAATAGATGCCCATCGTATCAGGCGAGGCTCCCCCCGTAATCGTAGCAGTATCCATTCTCACAGTGCCATAGGTGTCTGTGTAAGCTGCGCTGAGGGTATTGCCTGCAGCGATGGCGATGGTATTCGTGGCATCGTTGGTAGCTCCAAAACTAATTGCTGCACTGCCAACGCCAAGAGCATTGAGGGCTATCTCCACGCTTATCGAGGCCCTGCCATTGGACACCATAACCGTTACGTTACTGTTGGCCGCCGCCAGATCATTCACGCTTATGGTGGCGCCCAGATCCGTGCTTGCATAGCTATCGGCATTGAAGCTAACGCTGCTGGCAGTTGCCCCTCCGCCATCCCAATAGATATCATCAACGGCAAATTCACATTGGGCTCCATCCTGTTCCAGAATGATGAATTCGTAACTCAGCATCTCCAGATCCACATTGCCCTTGATCTCCGACACGGGAATCACGGCCTGACCCCATTCGCCATTGCGAACCAAACCATAAGCGGTTTGATTGGCCGGGAAGATTACATAGTTCTCATGACCCTGAGCATCGTTGATGCCGATCTTGAACCGAACATTGGCCGGAACCTTGATCATAAATTTGATATTACCTTCCGCAAATCCGGAGAGATCAAGCGGGGTATTGGAAC
>JAGOGT010000003.1 GCA_017996595.1 Candidatus Cloacimonadota bacterium | reverse complement strand
CGGCGTAGCCGTCTCACTCCGAAGGTCTCACAGCGCAGCTCTCACAGGACGCAGTCCTCTCACAGCCCGGCTCTCACAGCATCGCTCTCACTCCGAAGGTCTCACCTAAAATATCCCTTGCCAAAAACCTGCATCCCAAAAAAGTGGGTAATTACAAGAGAAAAAAGGACAGTTAATTATGGCTACAATGGCTGATATACGCAATGGCATGATCATCGAATTCAAGGATGATTTGTATGAAGTGGTGGAATTTCTCCACGTGAAACCGGGGAAAGGTCCGGCCTTTATGCGCAGCAAACTGAAAAACGTTCGTACCGGACGGGTATTGGATAATACCTTCCGCGATAGTGATAACTTCAATGAAGTTCGCGTAGAGCGCACCAAGAAAGAATTTCTGTATCGCGAAGGTGATTTTCTGGTGCTGATGGACAGCGAAACCTACGATCAGATGCATGTGGACAGCTCCATTCTGGGCGACCAGGATAAGCTGCTCACCGAAAACATGGAAATAATGGTGATGATGGCTCCCAGCGGAGAAGTTTTGGGCGTAGATTTGCCCACCACGGTGATCCAGACCATCGCCGAATGCGAACCCAATGTAAAAGGTAATACTGCTTCCGGCAGTGGCAAGGTGGCATTCACCGAAACCGGATTGCGCTTGATGGTCCCCTTCTTTGTGGAAGCCGGCACCAGAATCAAGATCGACACCCGCACCAGTGAATACCTGGAACGCGCAGATAAATAAGAAAACGAGGATAAAATGGGAAAAGTAAAGAGTTTTACCGCCAAATTGGCTCACGAAACCTCTAACGAGGGAAAAGTGATGTGCCCCGTATGCAATACCGAGATCAAGCGTATTAAGCTGATCATGAACAAGAAAAAAAGCGGTGGCTGGTCTCCCCTGAATGAATATGCCAAGATTTGCAAATGCAATGAAGCTGATATTCTGGCAGGGAAGAATTTATAAGTAATAATCAACCCTTCAAGCTTATTGAACTCGCATTGGCATTACCATAATGCTGAAGCGAGTTTTTTCTATTGACGGAATAGTAAGTTTGCAGAGTCTTGCAACCAAGCAAAATAATAGGATCAGGGGAGACATCATGCCCGCATTCTCAGCAAATCGGTGGTTAATGGCTGCCATCATGTTTGTAACCGGAACTGTGCTTTTTGCCATGGTCCCTCCGGTTCCCACTTACGACACGCCTCCCAAGGCATGGCAAGCCACGCGCATTGAAGGTGAAATCCGCGCCGGAGAGATGGAAAATCCCAAGCTGCTGCCGAATAATATCCTGGCCCTGCGCGTGCAATTTGCCGATAAAAGCTTTCGCAGCAATGCTGCCTATCCCGATTTTCTGGCACATGATACGGCTTTCTTTGAACGCTGGATGTTTCATCTGCACGATTTTTTCCTCGATGCCAGCCACGGAGCCTATGAGCTTAGCTACACGCTGTGGCCACAGGTGATTACCCTGCCTGAACCAATGAGCTATTACGGGGGGGACACTTCGGAAGCCATCGATGCCAATCTGGAATACATGCTTCCCCATATCCTCAGCCAGATGGATTCTGAGATTGATTTCAGCGCCTATGGCGGCGTTATCATTTTTCATGCGGGTTCCGGACAGGAATCCGATGTGGAGGAAGTTCGTACCGACAATATCTGGAGCACCTTTATCACCCGCAAGAATCTGCAGGCGGTTTTTGATCCGCATAATGACAGCTATCCGGGCTACCCTACAAACGACGGAGCTTTCCTGAAGAACGTGGTGGTGGTGCCCGAAGATGAATATCAGGATTATTTCCCTGCCGAAGGGGAAGAAAATGCCCCGGCCTATCTTTTCAGTATCTATGGGGTTCTGGCGCATCAATTTGGCCACCTGCTGGGCATGCCCACTCTCTATGATAACTACAGCAGCAATGGTGCCAGCCAGGGTATCGGAAATTGGGGACTGATGGGCACCGGAGTGTGGAACGGCAATGGCTATGTTCCCGCCCAGGTTTGTGCCTATAACCGCTATTTGATGGGCTGGGAAATGCCAGTAGTGCTGTCCCACGATAGTTTCTACAATCCCCTGGATCATTTTCAAAATCACAGCATCGAAGCCATTCGGCTCTATAAGGTTCCAATTACGGACACGGAGTATTTCCTGATCGAAAACCGGCAGCAAAATCCCGATGCCAGCCTGGATCCTTATAGTAACGAGCCCAGCTACAGCTTCAAACTCCTCCCCGAAGGCGAGCAGGATTACTATGATAATTATCCGCTGCTGCCCTATTTTAACTTCATGGAAAATCGCTATGCGGGCAGCGAGTGGGATTTCTTTCTTCCCGGACTGGGAGGCCCCAGCACCGGCCCCACGCTGCAGGATGGTTCCGGAATGCTGATCTGGCATATCGATGAAAACATCATTGCCGAAAACTTCAGCAGTAATTTTGATGATAACTGGGTGAATTGGGATGCCAACCACAAGGGTGTGGATCTCGAAGAAGCCGACGGAATCCAGCATCTGGATACGGCCATGTATGATACATATAAGTGGGGTAGCCCCTTTGATAGCTTCCGCGAAGGTAATAATAGCTATTTTGGTTATCTGTATCATAATGATCTGCTGTCTCTGCCCACTTCGGAAAGCTATTATGGCGGAGTGCCGCTGGAGATTCATGATATCTCTGCCAGCGGAGTGCAAATGACCTTCTCGGTGCGCTTCCGCTGGAGGCTAAGTTCAGATTTCCGGGGCAGGAATCCGATCAATGCCGCAGCTATAGATTTTGACGGCGATAATCAGGATGAGCTATTCTATCCCATGCCGGATGGAACCCTATATATGTGGAAGAACGAAGTACCGATGGATGATTTTCCCATGGCCCGCATGCCTTTGGCTGCCACCTATACCTGGGATGGCGAAGCACTCTATCTGCCCATGCAGCAGGAACACCTCAGCCGCATGTATATGCTTGCCAATACGAACCGCCGCTATGTTTTCACCAGGCTCCTGGCAAATTGGGCCAGCCACCCTGTTGATCTGGGCACTGAACTGGTGCTGCCGATGAATAATCTGACCAATGCCACGGACACTCATTACAGCTCTTCCAGCCTGTGGTTTTATGACAAAGCGAGTGGCCTGGCCACCGAAAAGCTCAGCTTCGGAAATCCCATCACCGGCAATCTGGTGAAATTCCGGGATCAACTGGCGCTGGTGCAGAATGATCCCACTTCAGGATATTGGCTTACCCAGGTGGATCTAACCATGCTGGCTC
This sequence comes from Candidatus Cloacimonadota bacterium, assembly GCA_017996595.1. Lineage (GTDB taxonomy): Bacteria > Cloacimonadota > Cloacimonadia > Cloacimonadales > Cloacimonadaceae > Cloacimonas. The sequence continues at coordinate 11,225 of JAGOGT010000003.1, read as the reverse complement.
CCGTATCCACAGCTTTGCCGGTTCCAGCCGATTCTGTGATCGTGGGCATCTTTATGGCTCCCATGATTCCCGGAAACAGCGAAGGCAATCTCATCGTGCAGTGTCCGAACAGCATATATCTTCTTAACCATGATCTTCAAATTGCTCCGGGATTTCCCTATATTCATGATCTGGTTACCTCTGCAGAGGGCAGCACCATTGCCCCTCTCAGCCTGGCGGATGTGGATGGAAACGGTTCTCTGGATATCCTCATCGGGGGCGAAAGAGGCTTTGCCGTGGTGGATTACCAGGGCAGCCGCATGAATCCCGACAGTAGCTTTTATCCCAAAAACGGGGAAGGCGTGGCTTCGGGGCTGATCGCCATCGATCTGGATAATGACAGTAAGCCGGAACTGGCAGGCAGTTTCGCCATGAATCAGCTTGGAGTGTATGAACACGATTTCAGGATGAAGAGCGGTTATCCGGAAGCCTTTGCCGAAAGAAGCTGCAATCTACCTTTTACTACCAGGGCTGATGACGGTATATGGTATCTGTGTTCTGCAGCCGATAATGGCAGCATCTTCCGCAGTCCCTTGCCTGTTGCTCCGCAAAGCGCTCCCGCCTATGCCTGGAATTTTGAATATGCCAACATGGCCAGAACCGCTTCCATCGATCCGGGAATACTGCCAAACCAGTATCAGAGCAGCGATCCCATCGTTCCCGGACAAATCTATCTGTATCCCAATCCCTTGAAGCCCATGTATGCGCAGCGGATTTTCCTGAATCTGATGCCTACCAAAGACATGGAAGTAGAGCTTAGCATTTTTGATATCGAAGGAGTTCTGGTTTACCGGGAGAAAGAAACTGCCCGGGCCTACCTGAAGAATCTCGAGATTTTTGATATCCCCGTTTCCGAACTGAGCAGCGGGGTGTATATTGCGGTGATCGACGCACCGGGTTATAGAAAGAAAATCAAATTCGCCGTTGAAAAGTAATGGAGCGATAATGAAACATACACTTTTACTCTTATGTATCCTGACAGCAGCAGGAATCCTGTTTGCCGGAACAGATCTGCACCCCGGAGCAGGGAATTATGGCTATAAATTTCTGAATGTTCCTCCCGGGCCCATCAGCATCGCGCTGGGCGGAGGAGGAATTCACAGCGAGGCTAATCCCTTTGCCTACCTCGAGCATCCTGCCGCAGCCTGTGAAGCCAATCAGCGGATTCTGGGAGTTTCGATGAGCCCCTGGCTGGCCGATACCCAGGCCAATACCATTGCTTATTCCTATGCCAGGCGCTCCAGCCACTTCGGCATCGCCATCCGCAATCTGGACTATGGCGATGTGGAAAATCGTGATGACACGGGTTTCCTGATCGGCTATTATAATCCCGTGGATCTTAGCGTGGTGGCAAATTACGCCTATCGGATCGGCCCCAGCACCTATGTGGGCATGAATTTGGGCACCCTGTATCAAAAGTTGGATACCGCCACCAGCCTGGGTCTCTATGCTGATTTTGGGTTCAGCATCATCCCTCCGCTGAAGGACAGCAAGCTTTCTGCTTCGATTCGCAATATCGGTAATGCCACTTACACCAATCAGGAAAAGGTTCGTTTCCCCACCTCCATGCGGGCAGATTTCACCAAGGGCTTTGCCTTGGGCGAGCAAAAGCTTAGCCTTGGGCTGAACGGCATCAAGGGCATGGACGAGGATATCAAGGGCAGCATCTACAGCGAGCTGGAATTGCTGGATATCCTGAGATTGCGTGGCGCTTACAAGCTGAATTACGCTGCCGAAACCTTCGCTGCAGGATTCGGCATTGCCTACAAAAGATTTAGCGTGGATTATGGCTTTGGCGCTTTTGACAGCGGCCTGAACGACGTCCATAGCTTCGGGCTTTCCTACCAATTCTAATCAAAAAAGGATCTTGAGATTGCATAGAGTAATACTTTTGTTGCTGCTCATCTCTTGCAGCACGGTGTGGGCGCTTCATACCCCCGGACAGGTGATTTTCAAAACCTCAGCCCCGATGGATATCAAGGGAAGCAAAACGGGGCTCAGCGCCTTCGATAGCTTCCTGGCTTCACAAGGTGTGAAGAGCATCAAGCCCATCAAAGGCATGCCTGGCAGCCAATATTATCTTGCCAATCTGGAGATCATGCCTGCAGAGCAAAGCCTTGCCGATGCCTCTTTTCCGGGGATTACCTATGTGCAGCCGAACTATCTGCGTCCGCTGCATCTTTATCCCAACGACGCGCTTTATAATCAGCAGCTACACTATGTTAGCCAGGTGGAAGAAGCCTGGAACTACAGCACCGGCAGCAAGCTGATCAAGGTAGGCGTAATCGATTCCGGTGTCCTTGTCAACCACCCCGATCTGGCTGCCAATATCTGGACTAATCCCCTGGAAATCCCCAATGACGGTATTGATAACGATAATAATGGCTATATTGATGACGTTAAGGGCTGGGACTTTGCCGACGCTCCGGAGATGGCAGAATCTGCTCTGGGCGATTACTATGACCAGGATAACGACGTGGAGGATGAAAACTTCCATGGTACCCACGTTTCCGGCATTATCGGCGCCGTGGGAAACAATGGCATTGGCGTGGCCGGAGTGTGCTGGAACGTTACCATTATGCCGCTCAGAGCAGGATTTCGCACTACCGGTGGCCAGGGTTACCTGCAGGATGATGATGCTGCGGCCGCGATCATCTATGCCGCGGATAACGGCTGCAAAGTGATAAACATGAGCTGGGGCGACGTAAACTATGCCGCCATTATCGCCGATGCCTGCGAATATGCCTTTGCCAAAGGAGTAGTGCTGGTTTCCTCCGCGGGTAATACGCCCGGAGCCGATCTTAGCTATCCTGCCAAGCTCTCCTGTGTTATCTCGGTAGGTTCGGTTACCAAAGGCAAGGCACTTTCCGGATTTTCCAGCTTTGGCCCCGATCTGGACATCGTTGCCGTGGGCGAAAGAGTGCTTTCCACCTACAAGCTTGATGCCGGAGAGCAGTATTACCTGCAGGACGGAACCTCCATGAGCTCTCCTTATGTGGCCGGAGCGGCAGCGCTGCTATTATCTTTGCATCCGGATCTCAGCCCCCAGGAAGTGCGTTCCTGGCTCTGTAATTCCGCCGAAGACCTTGCTCCCCAAGGCTATGACAATCGCACCGGGCATGGGCTTTTGAACGCCAAAAACTTGCTGGAAACCGCCAATCCGCCCTATGTGGTGATCACCAGTCCCCCCGATCAATTGGGCATCAGTGGCACCGTTCCGATCATGGGCTCTGTTTATGGCGATGATTTTTTCCGCTACTCGGTGTGTTTTGCCAATCTCAGCGATCCCAACGTGGTGGGTTGGTTCGACGTTAGCAATCATACCAGCCAGCCCCATTTTTACACGGAACCTGTGCATGACGGGCTTCTGGCAGAATTCTACATCCCTTCCAGTTTTCCTGAGGGCACCTATCTGATCCGGGTGCAATACGAAAAAAACCAATATAACGTAATGAAGTATAACTACTACCGGATGGTAATCCTGGATCGCAGCGCCCCCACTTTGATACCCAACAGCATGGAGCATTTCAGCCGCTATGATGGGCCCAACCTGCGTTACTATGTATCCGCGGGCTTTAATGAGAGCGTGCGGGGCGAATTACTGCTCAGCGATTCATCCGGAAATCCCCACACTGTCTATTCTGCCGTAATCGACAGTGTGCAAATCTGGGCTCTCCCTCCCACGTTGCCGGAAGGACCGGTTAGCGTCAGCTTTCAGGTTCGCAATTCCGCCGGGTTAAGCTACACATCCACTCAGTATCCAAATTTCCTTAGTGTATCATACGGAGTAGTGTCCAATCACGGCTTTGAAAAGCAGGAGCTGGGCAGTCCCCGTCGTCCGCTTCATCAACGCTTTGATTTTGATAATAATGGCATTGCGGATTATATCGCCATGGATTTACCCAATAGCGGCTATGGCACCGTGAAGATTTACGAGCCCCATGCCAATGGCCACATCGAGAAGTTTTCCTACAATGACGCCTTCTGGCCTCTGGATATCGGCAATACCAATACTATTGGAGGCAAAGAACTGCTCCTCATCAGAGGCGACACCGCTTTTCTCTGGGAAACTCCTACCGACGATGCTTACCCCGATCCCGATCTGGCCATCTGGACGGATACCAGCATTGCCGGCGGCGTTTTGAACGACTATGACGATGACGGTATATGCGAGATCCTGGTAGTGAAAAATCTGCCTGCTGAGCATGTGATTCAATCCTACAAACGCAATTCCAACGGTGTGCTTACCGCTCGCAATACGCTTACCAATCCTACCCAAACCGATGTGCGCAATAATTTTGTCCCCACCATCATCGTGGACAATCTGGATGGTGATAACTTTCAGGATATCCTCTGTGCCGATACCGATGGCGACGTATTGATATATGAGATTTTGAATGCATCCAGCCATGAACTCAGATGGCATACCCGCCTTCCCATCGCCAATACCTATTCGCTGGCTTCGGGGGATTTTGACGGCAATGGCACCAAGGATTTCATCGTGGGCGGCTACAATACCAGCATCTCCAATCCCAACCTCAATTTCTGGTACTTCCAGGGCTTCACCCGTGCCGATAATGATTCTTACTCCAGCATGGGATCGATCATGTTCAATGAGATTTCCTCCCAGAATTCCATCACTGCCGCCGATCTGGACAACGACGGCAAAGATGAGATCGTGCTGGCCATCGCTCCAAACCTCTATGTGATGAAATACCAGAATGGCCAGTTTGTGCCCACCTTCCATGGCGATAGCGCCAGAAACTATCAGATCACCACCTGGGAAGATAGCGACGGCATCACCAGGATAATCGCCAATGTAGCTGCCGAGGCAGATAGCAGCCGCGCCGTACAATGGAGCCCCCAGGAGCCTTTCACCGGTCCTCCCACTCCAGCCAATCTTCTAGCCAGTCCCCTGGATGAAAGCAGCGTACGAATCACCTGGATTGCCTCCGGAGCACCCCTGTACCGTCTCTATATGCGGGACGAAAACGAGGTGATCAGCTATCTGGATCTAAGTGCTACCTCCTATGTGCATAGCGGCTTAACCCAAGGCGCCGAGTATGGCTATGCCGTGGCCGCTCTCAATCCGGCCTATAGTCCCCAGGAAAGCGTGCTAAGCGTTTGGAAAACTGCCATTCCCATGCCCCAGCCCTATGTGGAAAGCATCGGGATGGTTACTGCCAACGAAGTGCGCATCCTCTTTTCGCAAACCATGCCCGTGGAATTCGTAAATTCCAATCTATATTCCCTCAGCAATGGCCTCGGTAATCCCATCACCGCCAATAACCTCAATAACCACCGTGGCATCCAGCTTCGTTTTCGCAATCCGCTTCCGGCCATCGATTCCCTTTTTACCCTGCAGATGCACAATCTCACCGGCGCTACGGGAGTTCCCCTTGCCTCCGAAACTGCCACCTTCCCCTATCTCTCGGATACCGAAGCTCCGCAGATTATCAGCGTTAGCGTGCTGCCTTCCCATCAGGAGATCAGCATCAAATATAGCGAAGAGCTTAGCCCGGAACCCGTGAATTACCTGCCGAATTTTGTATTCACGCCCAATCAGAACGACGCCGATAACCGCATCGTTTCGGCAGCTTTGAGCACAGACACCATCACCCTGGGCTTTGCCGAACCGCTAAAATTCTCCAATCAGGCCTATTTCGTAGAAACCAGAAATCTCACCGATCTGGCAGGTAACCTTGTTTCGCCTCAATTCAATATCGCCCGTTTTTCGCTTACCGATATCCGCGATCTGGATAAGCTCACTGTTTTTCCCAATCCCGTAACCCCCAAGCATTATCCCGAAGCGCGCTTCATCCACTTTCCTCCCCATAAAAAAGGCGATATTGCCATCTATAACAGCGTCGGCGATCTGGTTTTCCAATCCCCAATCGGCCCCTTCGATCCCAATATCAACAACCTTACCTATATCTGGAATCTGAAGAATAACGATGGCATTGCCGTATCTTCCGGAGTCTATTTCTATGTGGTAAAGATGGGTAGCGAGCTAAAACGGGGCAAGCTGGCGATCATCCGCTAAGCCAATAGTACCTATGCTGGAACAGATTCACGCCGTCCTCAGCAAGCCACTTCTAACCTTGCTGCTCAGCGCTATCTTTCTGGTGCTGAATGCCCTGGATGGCCATTCCACCTATCTGGTAATCCGTCCGGCATATTACCAGCGGGAACGCAATCCTATCGCCCGCTTTATCTTCCGTAAGCTTAGGGTTCCCGCAGGAATCATCATCTTCAAAGCTGTGATCCTGGCCATCGTGATCCCTGCCATTGCCTATTATGCCGCCTGGGATGCCTTCACCATCAATATCGTTCTGATCGTAGCCGATCTGCTCTTCCTGTGGGTGGTGCACCATAATTACCGCATCTACCGAACTCAGATTTCCCGGATTGTGGAATGGAAACTGCCTGATATATCGTAACAGGAACACCGAATTCATTCGGTCGGTCCACCAGATTTATCTGGTTTTTTATCATGCAGTTACCTAAGTTATTATACAAGTATATAGATAAATTTAACACAGCTAAACAGGACTAAACAATGTGGAATAAACTAACCCTAATCAGCCTGCTGCTGCTATTCAGCCTGGTGCTTTCCGCTCAGGTAAATGGTGATCTGCAGCAAATTGGCAACCAGAAGATCCTCCAGGTATGGGGATCTCATTACGAGCGCGGCTATGCTCAGGGCTATTTGCTCAGCCCCCAGATCATGGAAGTATTTAACGATCTTTACTGGACGATGTTTTGCTATTCCAGCACAGATTTCTATAACCAACTCCTCACCTACTATCAGCAGCATTTCACTACTCCCGAGCGAATGTATTGGGAAGTGCAGGGAATGGCGGAAGGCATGGCTGCCAGCGGACAAAGCCTTTTTCACCCCGGCTTGGGACGCGATCTGGGCTTGGATGATCTGCTGCTGCTGAATACCATGCACGATATGATCGCCCTGGGAGCAAAACCAGCCTCCAAACCTGGCTTTGGCTGTGCCTCGCTATCAAGCTGGGGTGTGGCCACCGCTGCGGATTCCATTTTGGCCTCTGGCAGCGTGATCACCCGCTTTCTGGATGCCTCGCCCAATTCCGCGCTGATCGGCAATCCCCTCATGATTGTGCACCACCCCAGCGAAAGCACCGAGCAGAAATGGCTGGGGCTCAGCTACCCCGGATTTGTCAATCCCCCCACCGTGATTTCAGAACATATGCTCTATGCCAGCATGAATACTGGCAGCGACCACTATGCTCCCAATCCCACCAACCTCAGTCCCATCCTTTGGGATATGCGCAAGGGCGTAGAAATGCCCGATTTCAATGCCGATGGCACCACCGACGCCTATGACATCCATGCCGCCATCGCTTCCGGGGAGCACCTTTCCGGCTCCATCATCCACTCACTGCATGAGGCAGCCGGAGCGGTTAGCAGCCTCGTAACCGAAACCAAGAGTGGCACCACCCAGTATCGCAGCTATAATCAAAATGGCAATCTGCCCACGCATCATCTGGCTGCCACCAATCATTTCCGCCTTATTTCCGGAGCTATCTGTTGTGATCGCTATGCCAACCTGCAGGATTCCCTCTATGCCAATCCGCATATCACGGCCAAAAGACAATGGCAGGTGATGAGCGGTGCGGCAGGATTGGAATCCACCCTATCCGCCATTCAATTCGTGCCCTCCACGGGATACCTGCTATGGGCAGCGGCAAGCCTTAGCCAGCCTGCCTATCAGCTTCCGGCCTTGCCCTTCGACCTTTATACTCTCTTTGCCTATAGCGTTGCCAATAGCGATGAGCATCTTCCTGCGGCTGCACCGGAGCTAAGCATCTATCCCAATCCCTGGGTGGTTGGACAGGCTTTGAATGTTTATGCCGCCAAAGCGCTTAACAAGCTGGAGATTTATAACCTGAAGGGACAGCAGGTGCTGATTACCCATGTTGCCGCCAGAACCGGAGAGATTAGTTTCGACTTGCAAGGCTATCCCCTCCCCACAGGTATCTATTTCCTGAAAGCCAGTTTTCACGATAGCAGCACGCTGGTGCGCAGGTTCGTGGCCAGATAATCACTTAGTGGCAATCTCCGAACCGCTATAAATTCAAACACAGAGTAAAAGAGGAAATCCCTTTAATCCAGTGCATCCCGTCATCCGTGTGCAATTCTTTTCACCACAGAGAGCAGAGATAACTAATCAAGAGTAAAAGAGGAAAAAGAGAGCAGGTAAGGTTTCAGGTGTCAGCCCTGAATGCGAGCTATGCCATTAACCCGCTAACCCACTAACCCATTAACACATTAACCTTTAGCATGCGCTGCCCATGTGATGCCCATGCAATTGCCCGGGGATCGCATGGGCATCGCATGATTGTCTATTAGGCTTGTGGTATTGCTGCACTCTGTAAACCTGACTAAAGACTATTGCACATACCTCGAAACAACGAATTCATTCGGTTTTACCACATACTTGGTCATATACACACGTCTAATCCTCCCCAAAAACCAGATAAATCTGGTGGACCGACCGAATAAATTCGGTGTTCCGAATTATTCAACACTCTATTGTATTAGTCCCGAAGGGACGGTGCATAGACGTTAGCCGTAGGCTTCAGCCTACGGACAGATGATAGATATTGAACAACTTAACACCCCTCCCCTCTTTCTCTATCAGGCAGTGACAACGTTTCTACCTGATAGAGAAAGAGGAGATTACTGAAAAGGATGCTTTTCGCAAACCCATCCCGTGGGCTAAAGCCACAAGGCTAACGTGTGGATTAATCAAGTGCGCAGATAAGCTAATACTATACCATCTAAAACCGCTTATAATAGTGTACAAACAATCCCTCCTCCATTGCTGATTCGAGTATCTATTCCATTTGACCATGCAAACACTCATGACTTTAGCAGGCCATTAATTTCTGCACTTTCTAATTCATAAGCCAACACTATGGTATTCATAACCGGGTATGGGATGGAAAAGATGAAACCAACCGTGGGGTAGGTTCGGGAATCTACTTCTACAAACTGCAATTTGCCGGGAAATCAACGATTCGAAAAATGGCGCTGATGAAATAGCATCACATGACTTTTTGTTTAAGGACTGTCTTGTAGCAAGGCTGTCCTTTCTATAAATGCTGATCCCAGCAAAACTGACTAATGGTTTCAGTGATTAACTTCTTCAAAGTGCCTTTTCAAGATTTTATCTTGACAGAATAAGCCCCTTAAAAGTTTATCCTCAGAAAGCTAAAATTATTACTTGAGCAGCAGTTGCACCGTGCATCCAAAACCACTTTTCAGTTTCTGGAGGGTGCGATTGTCTGTAATATACAAGGGAGAGACCAATGGCAGTACCGAAAAGAAAGACCTCAAAAACACGCAGAGATAAACGCAGAACCCATGATGCCCTTACGGCTCCGAGCTTCAGCACCTGCTCCAAATGCGGGGAAGCAACCCGTTCGCACCACATTTGCGATAATTGCGGAACCTATAACGGCAAGCAGATAAATCCCGCCAAGGAGTAAGGTGCGGATCGCCCTGGATGCTTTCGGGAGCGATAATGCCCCGTTTCCGGAAGTGGAAGGCGCAGTACTGGCCATCAAGGAAGACCTGTGCAGTCACGTAGTCCTGGTTGGAGACGAGGAAACCCTCCAGCGTGAGCTGGGAAAATTCTATTTCGATCCTTCCCGGATCAGCATTTTGCATGCTTCACAGCGGATTGAAATGGGCGACCATGCCTCTGCTTCCGTTCGCAGCAAAAAGGATTCCTCGCTGGTTAAGGCAGTAAAGCTCCATCATGACGGTTTGGCGGATGTGATGGTTAGCGCTGGAAATACCGGTGCCGTAATGAGCGCTTCGCTTTTTCAATATGGCCGCATCCGTAATGTGGATCGTCCTGCCATAGCGGTGGTGTTCCCGGCTCAGGAGGGTCATCAGATCTTGCTGGATATGGGGGCAACCGTGGATTGCACGGCTGATAACCTCTTACAATTCGCTCACCTTGGCAGTATGTACTACGAATACTTTTTTTCCAATCCCCGTCCCCGCATCTCGCTTCTCAACATCGGCGAAGAAAGTGCCAAGGGTAATGCCATCACGAAGCAGGCTCATCAGCTTTTGGTGGGGGACAAAGACCTTAATTTCACCGGCAATATCGAAGGCAAAGACATCCTTCGCGGCATTACGGACGTGATCGTTTGTGATGGCTTCGTGGGCAATGTAGTGCTGAAAACCGTGGAAGGGGTAGGCTTTTCCATCTTCGAAATTCTAAAAGAACAGATCAATAAAGATTGGATTGCCAAGATCGGCGCCATGCTTTCCTATCCGGTGTATTCCTACATGAAGAAAAAGCTGGATCACACGGAGTACGGCGGCGCTTTATTGGTGGGTTTAAATGGCATCTCCGTGGTGTCGCATGGCCGCAGCAATGCCAAAGCGATAAAAAACGCCCTGCGCTTTGCCGATCGCATTGCCGCTTCGGGCTTTGTGGAACACGCCAAGAACTATTTTGGGAGGACTCCCGATGCTTAGTTATCATGCCAAATTCTCTGCCTTCGGAAGCTATGCTCCGAAGAAAGTGGTGAACAACTTCGATCTGGAAAAGGTGGTGGAAACTTCCGACGAATGGATCCGCACCCGCACCGGAATGTTTGAGCGGCACTATGCCGCAGCAGATGAAGCGGCCAGCGATCTGGCCTTGAAAGCAAGCTTGAATGCCGTGGAAAGCTCTCTGGTGAAATATAAGGATATCGACATGATCGTGGTGGCTACGGTTACCGGAGATCATCCTGTTCCTTCCACCGCCTGCATTCTGCAAAAGAAACTGGGGCTGAAGAATATCCCCGCTTTTGATATCTCCGCAGGCTGCACAGGCTTTGTATATGCCATCGATATTGCCCGTCAATATGTGGAAAATGGCATCTGCCGCAATGTTCTGGTAGCCGGAGTGGAAGTTCTTACCCGCATCACCAATTGGAAAGACCGCAATACCTGCGTGCTATTTGGCGATGGCGCGGGAGCTACGATTGTCAGCCGTGCCGAACCTACGGATATTTCCAGGATTATCGATGTGAAACTGGATGCTGATGGCAGCCAGGCAGAGCTTTTGTTGCAGGAAGCTGGCGGCTCACGCATGCCCGCTACGCATGAAAGTGTGGATGCCAATCTGCACACGCTGTACATGGAAG
>JAGOGT010000220.1 GCA_017996595.1 Candidatus Cloacimonadota bacterium | reverse complement strand
TAATCGCCTTGATGAGGATAGAATGCATAGCTATAGCTGTGGCTGTGGATATCGGCTGTGGGATCCACGTCCGCCGGACTGCGCAGCAAGTTTATCTCCATTTCGTTATCCACAATGCGATAGCCGAATTTGGTGTCGCAAAGCAGCGCGCAACCCTTATCTGCCTGAGACAGATCGGCAAAGCGCTGTGCCGGAACTTCGAAGCGGGCTTCTTCCCAGGCGTTCTTCGGCTTGGTGCTGCGTTGAATAACGCCTCCCTGAATGCCAAAAGTAGCATCACCGCTATATACTTCTGGATAGAAGTGGGTGCGAAGCATTTTATGATGTTCCTGCCAATCCACTTTGTGGCTGATGCGGATAAAGCGTTCATCACTGCGTAGCTCCAGGCTTTGCTGCAAAATGGAAGTGCCCAGCTGCAAATCCTGCACGATCCGCTGGAACTGACCTTCCACCCTGATGCTCAAATCCTTATTCAGCTTGGCTTCAGAGGGCAGCTCAGGCGTAGTTTCCCGATAAAAATGATTGATATCCCAGGCACCCCAGTTATTGGGCTCATCCTCCCATAGCTTCAGCAAGTTCGATTCCCCTGCCAGCAGTTCGCGGCCCTGTTCCTTGTCCCAAATGGATAGAATACTGCCCCTGGAGCTGAGGCTAACTTTCAAGTAGCGATTTTCCAGCACCAAAGCATCACAATCGGAACATGCTTGCGGCAAGGTGGGAGCATCCTTAAAGCTGATAATCTTGCTGCCCCAGGCTGGAACCTGCACCCGCACCCACAACTGATTATCATTAGAGAACCAGGCTAGCGGAGTGCCTGCTTCATCACAGGGCTGCATGCCCATTAGCGAAGCATCCAGAGGCTGCCATTCATCCAGATCCTGATTGCAGGGATTGATGGCCAGAAACGCCTTGCCATCCACTGTAGCAGGATTACCCATCCCCTGCACCGTATTATCCATAAATTCATCCAAACGCCGGTGATTAGCCTCGCTAATTCTGGCAGCATCCTCATATACGGGAGTGATGGACGAACCGGGAAGGATGTCATGAAACTGCAGCAGCAGCGTATCCTTCCAGATTTCATGCAGCAATTCGGGATATTCAGGCACGCCAGCCAGCACACAGAGGTATTCCGCTGCGCCAAGCTTCCTTTCGCTAATGCGGTTATTTTCCTTCATCCGGGCCTGGGTGGTATAGGTGCCGCGATGGAACTCCAGATACAGCTCTTCATACATCACGGGCAGAGAGTTTTTATCCAGCTTGCGGATATGCTCAAGGAACTCCGTGGATTTGGCAAAGCGGAATTTGCTTACCCCTTCCAGGTTTTGCTGCCTTATGCCATATTCGAGGTGATTGCGCGTGGGACCGCCACCCCCATCGCCAATGCCAAAGAGATTAAGATAAGCATCGCTTATATCGCTCTCTGCAAAGCGTTTCTCCGTTTCCAGAAAGGCAGCCGGGTTATTGGAGAAATTATAGTCATTGGTAGGCAATTGATGCGCCAATATGCGGCTGCCATCGATGCCTTCCCACATGAAGAGATGGTGCGGGAAGGTATTGCTTTCATTCCAGCTAAGCTTCTGCGTCATAAACCAATCAACCCCGCAACCCTTTAAATACTGCGGCAAATTGCCACTGAAACCAAAGCAATCCGGCAGCCACAAGCAGCTTGGGGCAAAGCCAAATTCTTTCTCAAACCAGCGTTTGCCATACATGAACTGCCTGATGATGGATTCGCCGGAGATCAGATTGGTATCAAATTCCACCCAGGAAGAGCCCTGAACTTCCCATCTGCCTTGCTTTATCCGCTCCTTCACCTGGGCATAAAGCTGGGGATAATCTTCCTTTATCCACTGATATAGCTGGGCTTGCGAGGCGCCGAAGATATACTCAGGATACTGTTCCAGCAGCCGGAGCGCATTGGCAAAGGTGCGTCCGCCCTTGCGTCGCGATTCTTTTAAGGGCCACAGCCAGGCCAGATCCAGATGCGCCTGACCCACGCTATATGCCGTTAAGGCACTGGAATGAGCAGGATGGGACAGCAACTCCGCCAGTATTTCAGACACCTTATCCGGATCGGTGTTCCAGGCGTCGCAAACCTTTACCAGGCCGTAGATTATCCTTTGGCGGCGCACCGTTCCCCCTGGCAGGGCTTCGGCCAGATTCAGCAGTAAACCGATATCCATCAGCTTCTGGAAAAGAGCTTCATCAAAAGTGCACAGCGTGCATTTACGCAGCTTATATTCAGATTTATCAGTGCCAAAGAGGTTATTGGCCGAGGCATCGATGCTAAGAGCAAATTCATCACCCGGAGCGTATTTATCATGCATGGGCATAAAGAACTTGGCCGCCTGATGATACCAATCCAGCTTGGGCGTAAGACCCTGATAGGGAGTGCCGTTATCCAGACAGCAGGCTTCGCCTTCAGAGTCGAAATACAGTCCATAGTTTTTACTGCTAAGCTCTTGGGGAATAGTGCCCTTTACTCTAAAGAAACCCGTTTCCCAAGGCTGACCCCATGTTTCTCCGCATTTAATGGGTTTATAGTTATTGCCATCTGGAGAAAACTCTGCTTGTAGCTCTGTAATGTCTACGTATAGCTTTTCATTCTGCCTTTCTATCAGGCGCTTTATCCGCTGGAGCTGGATCTTTTCATTTTGCATAATAACCTCTGTGAAAAAGGGAGTGATAACTAAAAAATAACTTCCTGTTCCACCGCTCCCATCTGTCAATAGAAAACTAACAAAGTGAGGGAGTGGCGGTCACGTACCGCCATATTAGGGAAAAGGGAACAGGGAAAAGGGAAAAGTGGGTGAAAAGGTGAATAGGTGAAACCCGGGGCAGGCATTTAGTTGCATGCGTTCCATACCATCCATTCCGTCCATTCCGTCCATACCGTCCATACCGTCCATATTGTCCATCGCTTATCCGTAGCGCATTAGTGAATGACTCCTGCTCGTATTGCTGGAGTCGATGCCGCCTCGCTATTCCAAAGCTGTTTCCCATGCTGAAGGCAGCATGGACTACAGCGAACCAGATGCCTGTGTAGTCCATTTGGCTGTATCGCAAGGAAATAAGCCTAATATTGGTACAAGCCAGATCGACTCCACTAATAAAGGT
>JAGOGT010000219.1 GCA_017996595.1 Candidatus Cloacimonadota bacterium | reverse complement strand
CTATCTCCCCTTCACCCCGCGCAATGTGTATAAACAAGCCTTCAAAATGCTGAATATGCCCTATGGCTGGGCGGATAGCGATGGCGATTATGATTGCTCCAGCATGATCCGCCATGTCTTCAGCGTGTTTGGCATCAAACTCCCCCGCAATGGCTTTACCCAGGTGAAAACAGCCCGAACCCTCCACGCATTCAAAGGCCAAAACGAACAGCAAAGGGAACAAACTCTTATCCAAAAAGGCATTCCGGGGCTAAGCATGCTTCGCCTGGACGGACACATTATGCTCTATTTGGGAGCACATGCCGGAAGAGCCTACGCGATTCACGATACCTGGGGTTTCCGTAAGCCCGGTGAGAAAAGAGAAGATGATATCTATGTGATAAACCGCGTGGTGGTTAGTGATCTATACCTGGGGCAGGGCTCGGAAAGGGGATCGCTGCTGAAGAGGCTTACGCATATGGGGTGGTTTTAGGGAAAAGGGAAAAGGGAAAAGTGGTGGAAAAGTGGAAAAGTGGAAGGGTGAAACCAAGTTTTAAGCTCATCGTAGGGGCGATCGGCGGGTCGCCCGTAACCCTTTGTTTCAGCGGTAATCACCATTTATTTGCCCATACCACGATGCTCACATCGTGTTTCACCTTTCCACCCTTCCACTTTTTCACTTACTGAAACCTGTAACCTGTAACCTGTAACCTGACACCTGTAACCTGAAACCTAACTCTTTTCCTCCGTACAAAAATCCTGATAGCACACCACTCTGTTTTTCCCAGAGTTTTTGCCCTGATATAGCGCCTCATCGGCTTCGCGGATCATCTCCCTGGCTCCATCATCGCCCTTGTGGTAGCTGAGACCGATGGTAATGGTGAACCGAATCTGCTGGCCGCGGTAGCTAATGATACTTTTTTCCACACTGTGGCGAATACGTTCGATAACGATCATCGCCCCCTGGCAGGATGTTTCCGTAAATACAAAGAGGAATTCCTCTCCACCCCATCTTCCCACGGTATCAGTGCTGCGGATGCTGTTTTTAAGGATCGTGGCCAGTTCTTTCAGCACCAAATCTCCGGCCTCATGACCATACGTGTCATTTATCTTTTTAAAGTTATCGATATCAGCCATGGCAATGCCAAAACCCCGCGCTGTACGGCGGCTTCTTTCGCTTTCATTGAAGATGATCTCTTCCAGAACCCGGCGATTATAAAGTCCGGTGAGAGCATCATGGCGCGCCATTTGTTTCAGGTCTTCATTGGCCTGGCTCAGCTCCAGATTCAGCTCTTCCATGTCATCCATCAGTTTTCTCTGGATTTGATCGGCAGTTACCTGCTTATCGATATTAACGAAGATACCCACAATCCCCAGGGGCTTACCATCGGCATCAGAGATCGCCGAAGCATTCAGATCCGCCCAAAAGATACTGCCATCCTTGCGTTTATAGCGCCGCTGCTTATGGATAGTCTGCCCCTTGTGTTCCGGTAGAAAATGCAAGCTGCTGGTACTGGTTTCCCAATCTTCGCGGGGAGTAACGTCATTAATATACAGATTAATCGCTTCTTCTTTGCTATATCCCATCCATTCACACCAGGTGGGATTTACCATCAGATAGCGTCCCTGCAGGTCTGTAACCCCGATTGCCACTACGGCATTATAAAAAATCTTGGAATAGAGGTTTTCCAACTTCAAGGAATCCATATTGTCTCCTATGCAGTATTGTTTTGGCCCCGATAAAAAAAGGGGGTAAGGACAGCAAAGCCCTCACCCCGTAAGTAGCTATATCTATTCTGCTGCAGCCGGAGGAGTGAACACTCGGGCACCAAGCTGATTATCCAGCATAAAGATCGCGTGGGGATTATCCTTCACCATATCCAGATGGTGCACGATCTTATCTACATTAGCTTCTTCTTCCACTTGTTCATCCACAAACCACTGCAGCAAGCCACGGGCAGAATGATCCTTTTCCTTGATGGCCAGTTCCATGAGGTCGTTGATGCTTTTGGAGATGAATTGTTCGTGTTTCAGGGCGGCCTTGAAGATCGCCAGCGGGTTTTTGAAATCCACGGTGGGGCCTTCCAAAGCTTTCAGCTCCACTTTTCCCCCGCGTTCGATGAGATAATTAAAGAACTTCATGGCGTGGAAGCGTTCTTCCTTGCCCTGAGCGTCCATCCAATTGGCAAAGCCATCCAGATTCTGATTGGCAAACCAGGCTTGCATGGATATATACAGATATTCGGAGAATAACTCCTTATTTATCTGAGCATTAATGGCGTCTTGCAGTTTTTTGCTGATCATTTTTCCTCCAGTTTGGTTTTTAGTTGTTGTTCCAGATTTTGTTTCAAAGCTTCCAAATCCTCGTTAGTGGGAATATATTGCACCTTAAGGGGCTCCAGCATCTCAAAGCCGCATTCTTTGGCATCACCCAAAAGATTATGCAAAATGGGAATGCTCTGGCCGCCCCAACCGTAACTGCCAAAGGCGAGACCAATCCTGTCCTTTGGCGAAAGCCCCTTCAAGTAATACATAAATGCCGCCACCGTGGGCAGAATGGAGCTATTCAGGGTGGGCGAACCCACGGCGATAAACTTCGCATCGATGATATCGGTCATGATATCGGAAATGTGATTCGCCTGCAGATTCAGCAGCTTGGATTTTATCCCCAGCTTTTCAAAAGTTTCATGAATGGCCATGGCCATCGTCTGCGTGGATTTCCACATCGTGTCATAGATCACCAAAGCCCGGTGGCTATCGGACACACTGTAAGCCCAATCCTTGTATGCAGCCAGGATATTGGGGATATTCTCCTCTGTCCAGATGAGACCGTGGCTGGGACAGATCATCTTTATATCCAGGGGAGCAGCGGCATCCAGCACCTTCTGCACCTGTTTGGAATAGGGCAGCACGATATTGGCGTAATATTTCTTGGCCTCTTCCAGCACGATTCCGGAAGGCAGATCCCTGGCATAGCGCTCCGACGAGGCAATGTGCTGACCGAAAGCATCATTGGAAAAGAGGATCTTCTCCTCGGGACAATAGGTAACCTGATTATCCGGCCAATGCACCATGGGCGTGGTGAGAAAGCTCAAAGTGCGCTTTCCGATCTTGATACTGTCCCCGCTTTTGATCTCGCTGAAATTCCA
>JAGOGT010000218.1 GCA_017996595.1 Candidatus Cloacimonadota bacterium | reverse complement strand
CGTGGTTACAGCGCGTTCGGGAACATAGGCTCCCAGGGTATTGGGTTTTATCAGAACTCGTTTTGCGCGGCCCAATGCGGGTAGTTTTTCCCCGCTGAGGATGCCTTTTACCGCCTCTTCCAAGGGGGGTAAATCATAGCTTTCCAGCTTGCGGATGCACACCTTGGGATCAATCATTGGCTACCAGCGTCCGCTTGCGGGTGAAAGCGCTAAGGTAGAAGCTCAGCGATAGATTTACCTGCGTTTGCCTTGCTTCGGGGCTAAAGGAATGCATGAAGGCAATGTTAATCGCTCCATCTTTATGCAGATAGCTGATGCCGGCGGTAGCAAAATGCTGTTCATTCGGCTTCACAATCAGGCTATCCGGAACATCGTTCCAGGCGGGATTATTATCCTCGGAATTCACATCCACGGGCAGCATGATCTTGCCGCTGAATACTTCGGAGGAATAGATATAGCCCAGGCGATAGCTAAGCCAGCCATGATATTTTTCGAATCCTGCCTTCAGGGTATAGCGATCGTCAAAGGCATCATCCACCTTGCTGAATTGCTCCATTTCCGCTTCTGCCGACAGTGCATAGCGGCTGCTATTATAGCTTATTCCCGTGCTTGCCTTCAGGGGGAGCTTCATCTCATAGGCCACGTATTTCTGGTCCCAATCAAACTTGGTGGGCAGGGTGGCACTTAGCCCCACATTGAAGCTGCTGAATTCATACAGGATTCCCGGCTGGAAACGTATGGCATATTTCAGATCCCTGATGCGATCGTAGGAACGCAGGAATATGGGATCATCCACATAGTGAAACTGATTATGCAAATTCAGCCCCAGATGCGCCGGGCCACGATGGTAGCCAATATTGGCCGTTACCTGATGCAGATAATAGCTGGGAAAACGCTGCACCAGCGAGGCACCCTGATTGGTAAACATCGAATAATCATCCAGTTTGATCCCTTTGGGAACGCTGTATGCCACTCCGGCACTGATACTGCGGCTTAGTCCCATCCCTACGGCAAAAAGCCCCAGGGGATTGGGAGAGGTGTAATTGGCCTCGGTTTGATAGCCCTCTGCAGCGATGCCGGGCTTGATGTTAAGATCAAAAATGATCTTGGCGGAATCTGGCAAATTCACTGCGGGATTGAGGCTGAATCCGGAAATATCTCCCAGATTGGCCACTCCGGTATGACCCCGGCCTGCTGCCACGGTCCCGGTGAAATTACGCGAAAAGCTATCATAAAAGGGATTGCTGAATTGAGGAAGAACCATCTGCAGGCCTTGGGTGGTTTGGGCTCCCCAGCTTGCCGTAATAAGCAGGAGGAGCAAAAAGATAATGGTGCGAAGGGTTTTCATAAACCTTCCTCCTTAGCGTGAGATCATAAAGGTTTGGCTGCGTTCGCGGCCCACGGATACAATCTCCAGGGGTATGTTCAGTAATTCTTCCAGGGCTTTCAGGTAATCTCTGGCGGCCTTGGGAAGCTTCTTCAGGTTTTTGCATTTGCCGAGATCTTCTTCCCAGCCCTTAAAGCTCTCGTAGATGGGCTTCACCTGCTTCAGCTCCAGGGGATGGGAGATGAAATTCTTGCCGGAAACATTCTTGTAACTATATGCAGTGCAAATCTTAAGCTCTACAATCCCACTTAGCACGTCCAGACAGGTGAGCGCAAAGCTATCCAAAGCGTTGATGCGGGCTGTCTGTGCACCAGCTACGGCATCAAACCAGCCGATGCGGCGGGGACGACCGGTAGTAGCGCCATATTCATTGCCCGTTTTGCGAATCTGCTCTCCCGTTTTGTTCTTCAACTCTGTGGGCATGGGGCCTTCTCCCACGCGGGTGCCATAGGCTTTATAAACCCCTATCACCTTGTCCAGATAGCGGCTGGAAAAGCCCGTGCCGATGCCAACTCCGTCCGTCATCACGCGAGAGGAAGTAACGTAGGGATAGGATCCAAAACCCAGGTCCAGCAGCGAACCCTGAGCGCCCTCAAAGAGGATGTTGGCGTCTTCGTAATAGGCCGCGTGAAGCTCCTGCTCCACGTTGCCGGTGTATTTATGCAAAAGTTTGTAACAGCGGCGCAGCTCCGCAATCTGGCTCTTGATGTCTGCAGCCGTTATATCACGGTGATGATAGCGGTAAAGCGCTTCCAGGCGTTCTTTCAGATAGCCTGGATGTGCCAGATCTTCCCAACGGATGGCCACTCTGGCCGTGAGATCGCTATATGCAGGGCCGATGCCACGGTGGGTGGTGCCGATGAAAGCCTTGCCAAGATTCTCTTCATGGCCGCTATCCAGTTCTTTATGCAGAGGCAGCACCAGGCCTGCCCGATAATCAATCATCAGCCTGCCTTCCACTTTCAGCCCCTGCTTTTCCAGATCTGCGATTTCATTTAGCAGCGCTTGGGGTTCGATCACCACGCCCATGCCGATCAAACACTTCACTTCTGGATACATAATTCCCGAGGGAACCGTGTGAAACACATATTTCTTTCCCTGGTGCACGATCGTGTGCCCGGCATTGCTGCCACCTTGAAAGCGAACTACAAATCTGGCTTCACCCGCCAGATAATCCACTATCTTGGCCTTTGCTTCGTCTCCCCACATGCAGCCCATTACCAGTATTGAGGCCATTTTAACTCCTTTTTGCCGATTTTGCAATACTATCTTTAGAACTTATTCTGTCAATGGAAATCTCATCTGAGAACAGGTAGTGGCGCTGTCCGAAACGCCAAAAAGAGTAGTTTTGCCCTCCAATGCGCCATAATAAAAGGAGGGGAACTTTCCAAACCCTTGTTCAGGAAATGACCATGCGATCACCGGGCAATTGCATGGGCATCACATGGGCATCTAGTAGTGAAATGGTGGAATAGTGGATAGGTTAAACACAATATCCACATCTTGTTGCAAGCCTATTCACCACTCAGCCATTATACACTACTAATCATAATCATCTGTGAAATCTGAGAGAGACCTCTAATCAGGAAAATCAGGTCGATCAGGTTATCAGAGTTCCATTTTATCCCCATGATCCTGTGCATCCACTCATCCGTGTTCTTTTTTTTAAACACAGAGAAAAGCAGAGGGGGACAGAGAAAAGCAGAGCTAACTAACAAAAAGCAAAAGAGTTAAAGAGAATAAAGAGACCCGAACCAGATAGTCCGGGC
>JAGOGT010000217.1 GCA_017996595.1 Candidatus Cloacimonadota bacterium | reverse complement strand
CCTTGCCTACGATCACGGGAATTCCAGGCAGGGCAGAGGCGATAAGATATGCTTCATCCCCGATGGTTTCGGCAGGATACATCACTTTATCCGCGGTGGAAACCAAGGTGGGGAAGTTCTCATACATCCCCTTGTAACCGCGATGCGAAACCCCCACTTGCAAGCCACTATCTTTCAGCATCTTTGCCACAGCTATAGTAAGGGGCGTTTTGCCGGAACCACCGGCAGTTAAATTGCCGATACTGATGATCTTACAGGGAGCCTTCCACCCCCGGGATTGCATGCTGGCACGCCGGAAAGCCTGCATAGCTCCATACAATTTGCCCATCGGAGATAGCAGGATACTAAGGCAGGAGCGTTTGAGAAGGTGCTTGCTTACTAAGCGGTGCGTATTCACAGCTTAAGATTCGTTCGGATTTTGCAATCGCAGGTCTATCAGTTCTGCCAGTTTCTCGATATCAAAAGGTTTATATAGCACGTCTTTCAGTCCATCCACCTTGGCTCGCACCAATACGTGATTGGGATCATAGCCGAATCCGGTCATCATGATCACGGGGATATTCTCGTCATAATCCTTGATCCGCCAGAAGAGCTCATAGCCGTCCATATCGGGCATGGCGATATCGGTGAGCACCAGATCCACCTTACCTTTCACGATCTCCTGCATGGCTTTCATGCCGTCGGAAAAGGTGAGCACCTTCCAATTGGGACGCAAATGGGTGAATTCCAGCTTCAGATTCAGAGCCAGTTCTTCTTCGTCGTCCACCACACAGATGATATATTGCTTCTTCATAATGCTTTTTCGGTTATCAGATTATGAATGGCCAGGTATTTCTCCCTGGTTTTGTTTATTACTTCTGCGGGCAGTGCTGGAGCGGGAGGCTGCTTATCCCAGCCCGTAGCGCTGATATAATCCCTCAGATACTGTTTGTCATAGCTTTTGGGGCTGGTGCCGATCTCGTAATCCTGCAATTCCCAGAATCGGGAGGAATCGGGGGTAAAAGCCTCATCGATGAGGATGATCTGATTGCCAATGGAGCCGAATTCAAACTTGGTATCGGCCAGAATGATGCCTTTTTTCAGCATCATTTCATGGGCATAGGTGAAGAGCTCCAGCGATTTGTTTTTGATGTAGGAAGCCAGATTCTCATCCATGCGGATTAGCATTTCGCGATAGCTGATATTTACGTCGTGTCCGCTATCCACCTTGGTGCTGGGAGTAAAGAGGGGAGAGGAGAATTTTTGGCTTTCCTTCATCTCTTCAGCGATCAGCATGCCACCAATGGTATTGCTGCGGGAATATTCTGCCCAGGCGGAACCGCTTAAATAACCGCGCACAATGCACTCGAAGGGGATCACCCGGGTTTTTTTCACCAGCATGCTGCGTCCCTGCAGGTATTCGGCAAAGGGCTGCAATTCCGCAGGATAATCCGCTATGCTATCGGTGATAAAATGATTGGGAACGATATCGGCCGTGGCCTTAAAGAAATGAACGGATATGGAAGTAAGTATCTTGCCCTTGTCAGGGATGGGATCGGGAAAAACTACGTCAAATGCGGAGATACGGTCGCTGGCTACGATCAGCAGTTTGTCTCCCAGATCGTAAATGTCCCGCACTTTTCCCTGACGGGCTTGCGTTACTATACTCAATTTGCTTAATTTATCGTGCATCTATTTCTCCTGTGTCGTTAGATAATCATAAATGATCCGGCATTCATCCAGATAAGCCAGATCAAGTGCAAGTGATTCATTTTTGCGATAGGCTGTATTGTCAACTGGAAAATGATAGTCCTTGCCCTCAAAGCGGCAGCGGGAGATCCGCCCTTTTGCCACTTTCAGCTCGGGAGTATCGAGCTCCAATTGCTTGGCTACATAGAGGAATTTCAGCCAGCTGCGATATTTTGCCAGCAGTTCCAGCTCATCATCCAGCAGCGAAGCTTTTATAAACTCCAGATCGTTGAAATATTTATCCCGCTCTCGTTGCACCAGTTCCAGAATGCCATTTTCGGGATGCACAAAGGCTTCCTTCAGCAGACTGTCCAGCTTTTCCAAGGTGGGGATGTCTTTGTCCGCAGGGGTTTCCTCCAGATTCATGCACCAGCCCGAACAGCTTCCCCGGGTGTATTTATCGCAGGGATAGTTTCCCGTTTCGCATTGCGGTAGCTTCAGGATGCGGGCATAGGTATCGATCAGATCAACAAGCCAAAATCTGCTGCGGAAAGGCCCCAGATAGATGGCATCGCCTTGGGTATTTTCCGTGATGCTGATGAAGGGAAAGGCAAGCGCATCGATGCCAAGATACACATATTCACGCCAGGGCAGCAGCGCTTCCTGATATTCCGGAAGCTGGTTCTGAAGAAAGCACTTGTTTTGTACCAGGGCGTTTAGCGCACAGCTATGTTCCTGCCACTGCAGGCTGCTGGCCCTATCCCACATTTCTCTATAAGCTCTGTCGTCTTCAGCTTTGGCTTTGATGCTCCTGATGCGCTTTCTCAGATTGTAGCTGTAGCCGCAGCTAAGGCAGGTATCCGCATCTTGCAGAGTATAAAAAACCCAGCTTTTTGGCAGCTTATCATATTGTAATTCTATATGGTTATCTATTTTTATCGTATCCATAGAGGCCACTGTAGTCCCTGCGCTAAAAATGTCAAATGATAAAAAACGGTGCCATAAAAAATAAGCCTCAGGCATTGCTGGCTGGATTAGCAAAGCCTGGGGCTGGAACCTGGGTGCTTGGGATTATTTTAGCAGCATAGCTTTGGTGATGCTGCTGCCTCCACGGTGTTTCATCATAATCAGGTATGTACCGGAGGGGCATTCCCTGCCAGCATTGCAGCGTCCGTCCCATTGCAGGGAGTAAGAGCCGGCTTCTTTGGTGCCGGAAATCAGTTCGCGCACCAATTGTCCGCGTTGATTGTAGATGCTAATCTGCAGTTCGGATTTTTCTGCCAATTCATAGGCAATATGCAAATCCGCGTAAAAGGGATTGGGAAAGAGTTTACTGATTCCGTTGCGTGCGGGGATTTGGGGAGCATTTCCCCAATCGCTGAGCTGCACGGCTATCTTCAGAGGCCCAAAATATTCGTTGCTTCCATCCAGTTCCAGGCTCTCCAGCCAGTAATAATAGGTGCCGGAAACGTTTAGCTCTTTGTCGTCGTAGCAATAAAACATGGGCTGAGAGCTATTC
>JAGOGT010000216.1 GCA_017996595.1 Candidatus Cloacimonadota bacterium | reverse complement strand
GCGAAGGAGAACATCGCCTGGGGATTGTGGATGAGGACGTTTGTATCCAGTACAAAGATTTTCTGCTTTTTCATAAAACAACTTCCTTATTCTTAGTTCTTAAACCAAGCGCTGAGGCGCTCTGCATATTGGGGGAATTCTTCGATCAGTCCCTTCTTTTCCGCAAGTTCAAAATCGCTGTAGGTGAAGGCAGGCCACAGTGTACAGCCACAGAGACCATAGGCTTCGGGATCGGCAAGTTCGGCGCTGAACCAGGTTTTGGGAGGCATCACGATTTGCGGCTGCTCGCCTTTGAGGATATCAGAGCCCAGGATAAAGGTTTCCCAGCCATTCTGATGAGTGAGGATATGCATTTTTAAGGGGCTGCCGGAATAGTAATGCCACATCTCTTCACAAGTAATGCGATGCCAGGCACATACTTCGCTGCCCTGCAAAAGATAGAGGATAGACGAACCCAAAGCCCTTTTGGGATGAGTGATAATGCCTTTGTTGTTTTGCACGTCGGCCGTAAAGCCACTTTGCCAGTTCCTCCGGTATAAGCCCCCCTCCGGATGGGGTTGCAAGTTCAGCTTCTCGATGAAGTCCTTCATTTTGGTCATTACCGCACCACCTTTACAAATAGTAACATTGTGCAAGATAATGAAAGAGGGGATTAGAAGTCAATCACTTTTTTCGTGGGCAAAAAAAATGGTGCTGGAGGGGGGACTCGAACCCCCATGAGCGCATTGCTCACTAGTCCCTGAAACTAGCGTGTATACCAATTTCACCACTTCAGCACGTGTTTATGTTGCCAAGAACCGAATCACCGCTTTTCTGTCAAGCAGAAAATCGTGGTACCGCCTACTTCATCATCGTCATTTTGGCGGTTACCGTGTATTTGCCGTAGTTGATACGATATACATATATCCCGCTTCCCACGCCTTTGCCATTCAGGTCTGTGCCATCCCATTCGATCTCATACAAGCCTTTGCCATTTACACTTATCTTCTTTACACAAACTAATTGCCCTTTCAGGTTATAGATTCTCAATTCCGCATCTTCATGCAGGTCTTCCAATACCTCAAAACGGATTGTAGTGCGAGGATTGAAAGGATTGGGAATATTGGGCAGCAGTTTGATGGCCAGAGGCGGAATTACTTCATTTTCGTCGATCACTTCGATAGGCGGGTCGGAGGAAAAACTGGTGAATACGCATACCACTCCATAGCCGATACTCAGATCAATAATCTGCTGTCTCAAGGCAATGGCCTCGGGAGAATTGGGATAGTAAGAATAGTATTCCACTACCAGTTGATCTATCTTGGCGGCAGCCCATACCTTGGGAACAAAACTATTGGTGGTATCAGCCACACTCTGCAGATTAAGATTATAATTATAGTTTTGAGGTAAGCCGCTATGATGACCGCTCACGGCGATATTGATGTTTTGGGGGGTGTAATAGCGTCCCACCAGGCGATACTGTATCCCCCCATAGATAGCAGGAAACGGATAAGGAAGCACTTCCGTAACGGAAGCAGAAGGGGTAACCGAAAGCGTAGGATTGCCCAGAATGGGATTGCGCATTTCGTCGTAGAAAGTAGTGATGGTATTCACAATCTCCGAGCTTTCCAAAAATACCGCAGCTCCATGATGATTCTGAGCCAGGGCCGCAAGAAGCTGGTAATGCACTTCTGATCCTACTCCAAAGCAATGAATAATGGGATCTGTGAAGTTATTGGCAATCTGAGAATTGATGTTATTTATAATCTGATACGGATCTGTGATGCCCACGGTGGGTAAGCCGTCCGAAAGAAGCAGCACACAATTTCTCACTCCGGCAGGCACAGGCACAAATTGATTTATTGCCCTTTGCATGCCTCCATAGAGATTGGTGCCATTCAAACTGGGCATCTGGTAATCATTAATGTAGTTCAGGGCTAAGCTCCGATTATACGACGTATTGGAGCGAAGCCCATCCCAGAGGGGGCGCACCAAATGATCAAAGAGGATCACATTGAACATGTCATTAACCTGCAAATGGTTGATAACATAGCAGGCTGCAGCCTTGGCATTGATCAGCCTGTTTTCATATGACATGCTCCCGGACACGTCGATCACAATATTCAGCCTTGCCGAAAAGAGCGTATCCGCAGGCAGATTCTCCTCTTCCAGCGAATATAGAAAATACCCTGGAGCACCATCATCCGGAGTGCTGCTTTGGAAAGTGCTAAGTCCCCAGGAAGAAAGAATATCTGTGGATAGCTGCAACACACAGCGGTAATTACTCGCTGCCATAGCATTGTAACGCGTGTAGTTGCCCTGGGCACTATGATCGGTGTGCGAGGTTTGGGCGGCGATATCCAGAATGTCAAAATCCAGGATCTGCTTATCCGAATTTACATTGATGCTCAGGCTCTGTTTAGTCACCGGGGCAGTCTGGATGAGGCGATAGTCATTCTTCAGATTCAGCGTAACGCTCCCGAAATTATAGTTTAGCAGCTGCACATAGGTGAGTTCCATGGTCACTTCTTCGCCGGTATGAAGCGAATCCGGGGGATCGAAGACCAGGGGCATCAATTGCATGTAAACGATATACTCATCGGGGAAATTGCTTGGCCCACCTCCGGGATGGGAAGGCATACCGATTATCGAAGCTTGATGCCATTGCTGTCCGTAGTTCCAGCGAAGCTTTGTGGCACTGGCTCCGCGAGGCATAGGGAAATAATAACGCGGAAAAAATAAGCTGCTCGACAGATTCGTAAAGGTTTCCGTTACTTTCACCTCTGCTACCTGATTGGTAATTTCCACCTCATAACTGCACGAATCAAGATGGGCAGGCTGATACAGAGAATTGTGAATATTCAGCATCACTCCGGCAGCATTAAGCAACAACACTGCACCGATAAAGCAGCAACATAAGCCAAGTTTCTTCATTACATCCTCCCGTGAGTATCAGGCATTTGCATTATATCTATCTACAAACACCTGTTAATTATGAAGCGATTTCTGTTCCATAATATGAATTAAATAAATATTATGCTTCCCTGAACCACAAATTTTTCCGATAGAGGGAAGCAGAATATAAATTACGGCACAGCTCAGCTTCTTACTAAGCAAGCAGAGGAAGGAGTATATGTCCAGCTAATCCACAGATCAATAAGCGGATAAGCCTTGGCTACCAATCACTGGGTAAGTATTTGCAGTTCCTTGTAGAG
>JAGOGT010000215.1 GCA_017996595.1 Candidatus Cloacimonadota bacterium | reverse complement strand
GAAGATATTTTCCTGGTAGCCGTCATTGTACTGCAGGGCTACCTCATATTCCATGCCTTCCTTGGCGTTAAAGATGTGCACCGGCTTCGGGAAGAGGGGCTTTTTGTTCTGATTCAGATATTCCACGAAGCTGATGATACCGCCGTCATACTTGAATTCATGAATGCGATCACTGCGTTCATCTTTCAGAGTGATGCTTACGCCCTTGTTCAGGAAGGCCAGTTCGCGCAGACGCGTAGTAAGATAGTCGAAACTGAATTCCACGGTCTCGAAGATTTGCTTGTCCGGCCGGAAGGTAACAATGGTGCCTTTGCGCTTGGTCTCGCCCAATACTTTTAGCTCGGTTACGGGAATACCCCGCTCAAAACGCATAAAATATTCCTTGCCGTCGATATGGATATTCACTTCCAAAAATTCGGAAAGGGCATTCACCACCGATACGCCTACACCATGCAGACCGCCGGAAACTTTGTAGCTCTTGTCGTCGAATTTACCGCCGGCGTGCAAAACCGTTAGCACCACCTGCACCGCAGGGACGCCCATTTCCTTTTGAATGTCCACGGGGATACCGCGGCCATTGTCATCCACACGGACATTGCCTTCTGCAGTGATGGTAACGATAATATTATCGCAATATCCGGCCAAAGCCTCATCAATGGAGTTATCCACCACTTCATAAACCAAATGGTGCAGCCCTCTTTCGCTGGTGCCGCCAATATACATCGCCGGACGCTTACGTACGGCTTCCAGTCCCTTCAGGACTTTGATATTGCTGGCAGTGTAAGTACTACTTTGCATAATCTATTGTCTCCTATAGTATTAGCATTGTGATAAGCATGCCCTGTGAACTTCCATGTATGCACTTAGGTGAAACGCATTCTTATCTTGTTGCCAGATAAAATGATATAGCGTTTGTGTCAAGGATTTTCTTTGCTTTCTTTGGCTTTGTAACTGCTTGTATGGCAGAGGGATATAGGTAGTGAAAAACAGCTCGTTAAAAAGAAAGAATTAATGTATTGGCGCATTCCAATGTGCCATAACAATGGGGATTCAGAAACAGCCAAGACAATGGCAATGTAAATCTCTGCGCATTAGTCCTTTGCGGCAGTGTAATGAAGATACTGCTTTATGATGGGGATAGCCGCAAATGACTCCTGCAGTGCAAGCGCCTGCGTCGCTTTGCAAACGGGGACGTTTGCAATCCAGGCACCAGGTCTCACCTTAACACACTGATAATAGTTTGCTAAATATACATTTACCATGAGATGCCCAGGTGATGCCCGGGCAAATGCATGGGCGTCGCATGGTCATCACCTGTAAAAAAAGAGGGACGCGCTTGCATCCCTCGTTATGGCTGATTGCTTATGTATTTATCTGGTTAGAACCAGTTTATCATCGATACTTTTCACGAATTCCACCAGGAGTTTAACGGCATTATCCAGATCGCCCAGGGAGATAACTTCATTGGGTGAATGCATATAGCGATTGGGAATGCTAAGCACTGCGGTGGCGGTGCCGGTGCGTTGGCCATGAATAGCATCGGCGTCGGTTCCGGTTCTTCCCGGTGCAATCTCAAGCTGGATGGGGATCTTATGCTTGGCAGCCAATTCCTGCAGCCTGGTATTGATGGCAGGATGCATGGCTGCGCCAAGGGTGAGGGTGGGTCCCTTGCCCAAGGCTACTTCGCCGAAAACGCGTTTATCGGCTCCGGGAATATCGGAGGTGAAGGTAACATCCACGGCGATGGCAATATCGGGCTGGATTCCATAGGCACTGGTGGCAGAGCCTTTCATAGTGGTTTCTTCGCCCACAGAGGCCACCGCGTAGTAATTGGCCTTGATTTTTTTGCCGGTCAGCTCTTTCATAACGGCTGCGGCGATATATACTCCCACCTTGTTATCGGTGGCTTTGCTAACGATGAGATCGCCACCAAGCTCTTCGATTTGGGAGCTGTAGGTGATGGTATCGCCGATGGCAACGCGGGACAGGGCATCTTCCTTGTTCTTAGCGCCGATATCGAGCCACAGGTCTTCGATCTTCAGCTTGGGATTGTCGTCTCCGCCACGCATCATGTGGACAGGTTTTTTGCCGATAATACCGCGCACGATCTTCCCCTGATGGTGGATATCCACACGCAGTCCGGGAAGGAGATTCACGTCGAAACCGCCCAGGGTTTTCACATATAAATAGCCGGATTCATCGATGTAATTGATGATGAAGCCGATCTCGTCGGCGTGGCCCACGATCATTACTTTATATTTCCCGCTGCCCTTTTTGAGGGCAATGAGGTTGCCATTGATGTCGCCGGAAATGTCATCACAAGTGCCATGCAAATAGCTGCGGGTGATGGCTTGGGCAGGGGCTTCATATCCCGAGGGACTGGCCACGCTGAGCAGGTCATACAGGTATTTTTTATTCTTTTCGTTCATTATCTTATTCCCTAGCAGTTATTTGCCACTTCATCGCTGAAGGGATTAACAGCCTTTTTAATTACGGGTTTTTCGTGGGGAATGAGGCACAGGAATTTCAGGGTATCGGTGCCGGTATTCTTGAAGGCGTGCATCAGATTGGGATCCACGTACATCACATCATTTTCGGCAAAGGGCAGGTCGCCGCGTTCGGTTACCAGCGCGCCTTTTCCGGAAAGGACATACAGTTCATGCTCCCAATCGTGCTGATGGAAGGGGGTGTGTCCGCCGGGAGCTACTTCAAACATGCGCATGGCAAAATTCGGAGCACCATCCTTTTGGGCGATAAGCCAGCGAATCTTGGCACCTTCGGCACCTTCGGCATACACGGGCTCGAGTTCCACCTGATCATAATGGATTACTTTCATTTAAACCTCCATTGCTATATTATGTTTCGGATAATGATAATCTAGGCCGGGCAGAGAAAAAAACCATCAGAACTTGGGGTAGGCAGTAATCAGCATATCCGTACCGATACGCCGGAAACTGAGGGCGGAAAAGCTGATGGCTTGGTGGATATTGGCGATTCCCAGATAGGGATAGGGGCTTTTATCGCCGCCGAGGATGAGGGGTCCATAGAAGAAGAGGCATTTATCTACCAGCTTGGCCTTCAGAAAGCTTTCAGCGAGGCCGCTGCCTGTCTCCAACATCACGGAAACAATGCTTTGCCGGTAGAGAAGATCCAGGATGGCGGCGGGGTCAAAGCTGCTATCAGTAGCGGGAAGCTGATGCAAT
>JAGOGT010000214.1 GCA_017996595.1 Candidatus Cloacimonadota bacterium | reverse complement strand
GAATATCCCAGCTCAAAGCCCAGATTTTGCGAAGCGGAAGCCATCAGATTGTGCGCTTCGTCGATCACTAGATACTGGTATTCGCCCAGGGTGGAATTCTCTATTTGCGCATCTGCCAGCATCAGCGAATGATTCACCACCACCACGCTGGCAGTTTCGATCTCTTTGCGCAGGGTCATCACACTGCAGGAGGCAAAATGCGGACACTTGCGTCCGGAACAGGTGAAACGGTCGGAGCATACCCTCCGCCACACGATGCCAAAGCGCTTGCGGTCAAAGGATGAATTCTCCGAAACATCGCCGGTATTGGTCTGCAGCTTCCACACGAAGAGGTAGAGCAAGGCCTGGGCATCATAACTGCTAAGCCCCCGGGTTTGCTCATTTAGCAGATCATCCCATCTCCTTTCGCAGATATAATTCTCCCGGCCCTTCACCAACACTGCTTTGAAGGGTAGGGGCATCATCTCTTTCAGTTGGGGCAGGTCTTTATAAAAAAGCTGTTCCTGCAGGTTTTTGGTATTGGTGGATACCACTACTTTGCTCTTGGTGCGTTGGGAAAACTTCAGCGCCGGAACCAGATAGGCAAAGGATTTACCCACTCCCGTTCCTGCTTCCACCACCAGGTGATCGCTATTTTGAAAAGCCGCTTCCACCTGATTTGCCATGTCCAGCTGACCCGAACGGAATTCGTAATTGCTGAATTTGTGGGCAAAAATTCCCTCCATGCCAAATACTTCATCCAGCGGGCCGATGCTGCCATCCGCCTTGTGAGTGATGATATTATGCTTATCGCTTTTCAGAGATTTGATGGGGGGAGAATTAAGGGCATTGCTGCGCTGATACCTTACCAATTGCTTGAAATACTCATCCAGATTGTCATCGCGATTGGCCTGCACCGACAGATCCAGGAGCCTGGCATTGGTGATAAAGGTATGATGCTTTATGGCATGCTGCGTGATCGCCAATAGCAGTTTTCCCGTGGCATCAGCATCGGCATCGGCACGATGGGCATTTTGCAGATCGATACCAAAATACGCCGCCAGAGTAGTAAGCTTGTGGTCATTGGTTCCCGGCAGATAGATGCGTCCCAGTTCCGCCGTATCCCAGCGCTGATTGCTTAGCTCATAATCTCCGCTTTTCACCAGGGCGCTATTGATGAAGCCAATATCGAAGGCGATATTATGCCCCACCAGGATGCTATTCCCGATGAACGCGCTAAAATCCTTAAGTACATCCTGGATAGGCGGAGCATTCTTCAGCTCATTGGGGCTGATATGGGTTAAATGCTCGATAAACTTGGGAATCTTGCCCTTGGGCTTCACAAAGCTATCAAAGCGGGCCACCTCTTCCCCATTTTTGAAGCGAATGGCCGCAAGCTCGATGATCTCGTTATAATCTTTATTCAGCCCCGTGGTTTCGGTATCGATGGCCACGAATTCCAGCTCGGTTACGATACTGTTTACAGCGTTCTCCATAATGCCCTTTATATTACGTTATTCCTCTTCTTTGAAGAGGTTAAAGCGTTGCAGTTTCTTTATCAATCCCTGTCGGGACAGCCCCAATTCCTTGGCAGCTTGCGTTTGATTCCAGTTACAGCGCTCCATGCATTCATTTATCATCTTGCGCTCCATTTCTTCGATGGCGTCCTTCAGGCTCATTTTGCTGGAAAGCAGGTTTATCGTCTGGCTGTGCTCGAAATGGCGGAAAACCTCTTCACTGAAGTCGTTGGGCTTTATAAAAGTCCCCACCTCCACCAGGGTAACTGCCCGCTCGATCTCATTTTCCAGCTGGCGCACATTACCCGGCCAATCGTATTGCTCCAGCAGTTTCATGGCCTCGGTGGAAATCCCTGGAACTTCCTTGTTCATCCGCTTGTTATATTTATCCAGAAAGTGGATGGTGAGCAGCGGGATGTCTCCCTGCCGTTTCTTTAGGGGAGGAACGTCAATGCGGATCACATTCAGCCGGTAATAGAGATCCAGGCGAAAATCGCCCTTCTTCACTTTATCCAGCAGCGACACGTTCGTAGCGCAAACCACCCGCACATTCACCTTTTCTGTTTTGGTAGCGCCCACGCGCTTGATTTCACCTTCCTGCAAGAAGCGCAGTAACTTGGCCTGGGTGGATTGGCTGATATCGGCAATCTCATCCAGGAAGAAGGTGCCGCCATCGGCAATTTCAAAGAGGCCCTTCTTGTCATAGGCCGCGCCGGTGAAACTTCCCTTCACATGGCCAAAAAGCTCACTTTCCAGCAGCGTTTCGGGCAAAGCACCGCAATACTGTGCTACAAAAGCTTTGCCACGCCGATCGCTGCTATAATGCAGGGCTCTGGCGATCAGTTCCTTTCCCGTTCCGCTGGGGCCTTCCAAAAGCACCGTGGTAGGCGTATCCTTCACCTTCTCGATGATATCAAAGATCTTCAGCATCTCGGGGCTTTTGCCGATGATATTGGCATAGAGATTATTGCTATTCAGTTGCTCGCGGATGATGGCATGGGTCTTTTCCAGATTGGCGCTGCGGATGTTCTCGATGATCGAAATAATCTGATTCGACAGCGCTGAGATGAGATTAACGATCCGTTCTGAAAAATAGTGCGAACCGCTCTCACAAAAGAGCAGTACCACGCCCAGGGCATTTTTGCGGATCGATAGGGGCAGCACCAGAATGTTATTGTAATTTGGCGCAAAGTGCGGCTGCTTGTGATTCAAGGCCTTGTTATCCTGAAAAACCTCCATGCACAGGCTCATGAAGGTATCATAGCTCTTGTTTTCCAGCGAGTAATTATTAAAGATCTTATATTCCCAGGCATCGGGCAAATTGGCATTGGCATGCAGGCAAAGGATGCCTCCATCGGCTTCAGAGATATCCACCAGGCTGCTTAGCGATTGCTCTATCAGCACATCCAGATCGGTTAAGGTATTCAGCTTCTGGGTGATCTCATAGAACTGATTCAGCAGATTCTCCTCGAATTTCACCTCTTCCATCTGCGAAGCGTATTCCCGGGTGATCTTATTCATCAGGATGTCATTTTGTTCCAATAGCTTTATAGAGCTGTACTGCTGAATGATCTTCTTGTTATTCTTCAGGATCTGCAGCGCTTGTACCCATTCCTGCATATCCAGCAGCACTCCGGCAAGTTCATAATTCGCCAGGGACAGCTCGTAATTGCTCCCGGCTTCCACAAATAGCTTTATCGCCTCATCC
>JAGOGT010000213.1 GCA_017996595.1 Candidatus Cloacimonadota bacterium | reverse complement strand
CTACACTGCCAATAATCGCAAGGTTTATGGCGGCGGGGGCATCACTCCGGACATCACTTCCGAAAGCGATTTCCTCACCCTTTTCGGAGCAGAACTACGCCGCAAGAACGTATTCTTCAATTTCACCGTGGATTACCTCGTGGAGCATAATCACCAGATCGATGCCGATTTCCAGATTACGGATAAGATCAGGGATGACTTCCTGAGCTACGCCTCCAAGCAGAATATAAAATACACTCCTGCCGATCTGGACAGCACCGACGCCTATATCCGCAACACCCTGAAAAGCGAAATGGTGCGCAAAGTACATGGCGACCAGGAAGCCTATAAAATCACCATCAATCAAGATAAACAGCTGATGGACGCCATAGATATGTTCGACCGTTTCAAAACCCTGAAAGAGATGTTCGACTACGCTGCCAGAGCCAAAAAAGAAGATTAGGGAGCTACGCTTGACTAAAGAAAGTGCCCTCAAAAAGATGCTTATCTTCATCGCCGATGACGATGAGACCAATCTGAAGCTGATTAAAACCGTGCTAACTCAAAACGGCTATACCAATCTCCGTACTTTCACTTCGGGGAAGATGATGCTATCCGATATCCGCCACAATTGTCCCGATCTGCTGCTTCTGGATATCATGATGCCCGGTTTCAGCGGCTACGAAGTATTGGAATGGATCAAAAGGGACGATGCCCTGGAGCATATCCCCGTGATTATGATCACTGCCGCGCAATTGGACGAAGCGCAGGAACCGCTGAAGCGTTCCTTTGAACTGGGAGCCATGGATTTCATCACCAAGCCTTTCTCCAATCTGGAGCTGAGCTTGCGCGTGAAATCCGCTTTGCGCCTGGAATCTGCACGTCAGGCTTTGGAAGCAGCCGCATCCAAAATCTCCTCCCTGGAAAAACTGCTTCCCATCTGCTCCTATTGCAAAAAAGTGCGATCCGACAAGAACTACTGGCAGGAAGTGGAAGTATATATCTCCGATCATACCGACACCATGTTCTCCCATTCCATCTGCCCCGATTGCTATAATATGCACGTGAAACCCCAATTGGATGACCTGAAGAAGAATAGATAATCCGGGAGCCCACCATGAAAAGAATGCTGCTTTGCGCCCTGCTCATGCTTATGGCCATGTCGCTTTTTGCCCAGAAGGGCCTCTTTGAATTAAGCTTTGGGGATTCCCTGGCCCACTGTGATTCCCTGATGAACGCCATCGAGATGCAAACCACGGATAAAGAGGGCCTCACCTATCTATATTACCCACTTCCCGATTCCAGATACCATAATATCATCAGCCGCATAGTTCTTTATCTGGATAAGGATACCTCCAAACTAAAGGGTTGGGTGGCCTACCTATATTACCCCAAAACCGGCGATCTGGAAGCAGAGATTCTCAGCAAAATGAAATCCCTGCACGGAGATGAGTATCAGGTTAGCAAAGACGATTACTATGGGGGCAGAACGATATACACCTGGAAGCTGAGTGATAGCTACTATGTGCAAATAGGCCCCTCCGGCGATGTATTCCACGTGTGGTACGATACCAAGTAGATTGCTCCTTCCATAGAACCATCCCCCCTCCATCTATAAAGCCGCCTATGAGCCTCCAATGAATTTCATAGGAGCTTCATCAGAGGATATCTATATACTCATTGTATGAATCTATGGAAGGGGTTAATAGTCACAAATTCAAGAGTGTAACCTGTGTTTATCCTACATCTCAGGGGCTCTACACTTAGCTTGAAAGAGCGCCATAAAACGCCGCGAAAATAAGCTTGACAAATGCGTGCACTTTAGCAAGCTATGGTTTGAAGATGAATTCATCTCAAGGAGCATAATATGAAACGCTTTGTATGCCTCGTTCTGATCCTGCTGCTAAACGCCCTGGCGTTTAATGCCATCCATGCACAGGTGCTTATCTACACCGAAGATTTTTCTGCTACTCCTCCGGCTGGTTGGGCTTTTGCTTCCAATGGCGGGAATTGGAATACCGGCATTGATTATAGTGGACCCTATAGCGGCTCTCACCATATGGGATGTTTTTCCGGTGGAAATGCCAACTTCAGTGCCTGGGCCTTCACCCAAGGTTTTGATCTGGTAGCTGGAAACAACTACTATGTGGATTTTTTCCAGAAGAATGGCAGCACCTATACCGGTTATATTGAAAACCTGAAAATCACCGTGGGTACGGCTCAGACCAGCGCTTCCCAAACTACGGTATTAATGGATCTGGTAAACCCGGACAATGCCACTTATGCGAACCGGGTTACCAATGTGTTCACCCCCACTACTTCCGGAACCTACTACTTTGCCTTCAATTACTATACCGGTCCCGTGCAATGGGCTTCTTATCTTATTTTTGTGGATCTGGTTAAGATCTTTGAGATCGTAAATACCAGCGTGGATAATCCGGAGAATTTACACGCCAGTTCCGGCGATCCCAATATCATCGATCTCACCTGGAACCCCAATAGCAGCAACGATCCGGTGCTGCTGGCCTATAATACCACCGATACTTTTGGTACGCCCGTGGATGGCACTATATACGATGCCATCACCAATAACCAGATTCCCGGAGGGGGCACCGTTATCTATAAGGGTGTGGCAGCGGCTTTCCAGCATAATGGCCTTAGCGCACAAAGCACATATTTTTACAGAGCCTGGTCGGTTAATGCCGATAACTATTCCTCCGGGATAGGAACCAGCGCCGCCACGCCCTTGATTGCCTCCATTGCCACGGATTACAGCCAGGGCTTTGATAGTTCGCTGTTACCGGAAGGCTGGGCCTATAGCAATAATGACGCACATTGGGATTTTGTTTCCTCAGATGCCGCCAATGGTGCGTCTGCCTCCCAATCAGGAAGCCATTTTGCCCGCTTGGATTGCTATCATCTGAGTAATTATAATAATCCTTACCGCCTCATCAGTCCGCCCTTCGATCTCCGCTCCGGCAACAAGCAGCTCACTTTTTGGGCGTGGATCGGAGCCAATGCCTGGAGTCCCCAGCCGATCCAGGTGGAAATCTCCACCGACAATCAGGCTACCTGGAACCCTATCTACTGGATGGACAGCCATTCCGGAGAATGGATCTATCATACTGTAAGTCTTGCCGGGTACGGCTATACGGGCGCGGCTTACATCTCTATCACGGGATATAGCAACTATGGGATCAACTACTGCAATCTGGGCGTGGATAGCTTTGAATTTGGACATAGCAGCAGCGCTTTGGAAATCCCCGAGATAAGCATTAACGAACTGAACGGCACCA
>JAGOGT010000211.1 GCA_017996595.1 Candidatus Cloacimonadota bacterium | reverse complement strand
GCTTAGCTATGCCCGGGACTATGCATTAAAGCAGAAAAAACCTTTCCTGATCGAAGCTAAAACCTTCCGCACTGGCGCGCATACCACTTCGGACGATCCCACCCGCTACCGCACTAAGGAAGAGGAAGAACACGCTGCCAAGAGCGACCCCTTGAAGCGGCTGAAGGCCTATGTGGAGGCAAACAAGCTGTGGGATACCGCCCAGGATGAAGAGCTGGTGAAAGAATACAAAAAGAAAATCGATGCGGAATTTGAAAAAGCAGAGAACCATGCGGATTACCCGCTGGATGATGTTTTCGGCTATATGTATGCCGAACTGCCCGACGAACTGAAAAGGCAGAAGAATAACTACCTGAATTTCCTGAACAGTGGAGGTGGCAAATGAAAGTGATGAATATGGTGCAAGCGATCAATGACGCCCTGGATATCAAGCTGGGTGAAGATAAATCCGTGGTGACCTATGGTGAAGATGTGGGCGTGGAAGGCGGAGTATTTCGCGTAACCGAGGGATTGCAAGAAAAGCATGGTGCGGCCAGGGTCTTCGATTCTCCGCTGGCAGAATCAGGCATTGCGGGTAGTGCTTTAGGCATGGCCATTTCAGGTATGAAGCCAATCATCGAGATGCAGTTTGATGGCTTTGTTTATCCCGCGATGAATCAAATCCTTTCGCACATAGCACGTTTTCGTAACCGCACCCGGGGTAAATTCACTGCACCGCTGGTGATCCGCATTCCCTATGGAGGTGGGATTAACGCGCTGGAGCATCATTCCGAAAGCCCTGAGGCCTATTTTGGCCATACTCCGGGGCTGAAGGTAGTGATTCCTTCCACGCCTTACGATGCCAAGGGTCTGCTCATCGCGGCCATCGAAGATCCCGATCCGGTGATCTATATGGAACCTAAGCGCATCTATCGCGCTATCAAGCAGGAAGTTCCGGAAGAAAAATACAGCATACCCATCGGCAAGGCAAAAGTAATCAGCGCCGGAGAGGATATCACCGTGATTGCCTATGGCGCTATGATTCGCGAGGTTCAGAAAGCCATGGTGCTGGCCAAAGAGAAGGGTATCTCCGTGGAGCTTATCGATCTGCGTACGATCTGGCCGGTTGACCGCGATACGATCCGCAGTTCAGTGCGCAAAACAGGCAGAGCGTTGGTGGTTACAGAAGCGCCGCAAAGCTATGGACCTGCTGCGGAATTGATCTCCATTATCAATGAAGAAGCTTTTCTCTCGCTGGAAGCGCCGCCCACGCGGCTAACGGGTTTTGACACCGTGATCCCCCTGCCCCTGGGAGAAAAGTATTATAATATCAGCCCGCAGCGCATTTTCTACGAAATCGAAAAGCTGATCAGGTTCTAAGGGAGGAAATGATGAAATATATGTTTAAGTTCCCTGATATCGGTGAAGGCCTGGAAGAGGGCAAAATCATCGAGTGGTATGTGGAAAAAGGACAGAGCATATTGTCCGGCGATCCGCTGGTAAAGATGGAAACGGATAAGGTGGTTACGGACATTCCTTCTCCCAAGAGCGGGATTATTTCGCAGCGTTTTGGCGGAATCGGCGAAACCGTTAAAGTCGGTAGCGCCCTGGTGGAGATCGATATGCCAGGCGTGGAAGGCGCGGCAGCCCAAGCAGAAGCACAGCAAGAAATCAAGGCCCCCTCCGCAGAAGTGGTGGAAGAAAAAGGCTTTGGAGTGGTGGGCACCATCGAAGTAGCCGGCGACGGAGCGTATTTACCCTCCAGTGGAGAAGGTATGGAAGCAGCCGTTACTGCTATAGAAGAAAAACCGCGCAAAGTGCTTGCCACCCCCGTGGCCAGAGCTATGGCCAAAGAACGGGGAATCGATATCAATGAGGTTACAGGTACCGGCCCTGCCAATCGGGTAACTATCAAAGACATCGATAACTATAAACCGACAAGCACCAGTGCCAAACCAGTAACTGCTAATATTACCAGCGAAATGCGCACGGAAGCTGTGCCGCTATCCATGATCCGCAAAACCATCGCCAAAAACATGCTTCGTTCCAAGCAGAACGCAGCACACATGAGCGTGATGGACGAAGTGGAGGTATCAGCGCTGGTGAAAGCCCGCAGCATGCTGAAAGCCAGGCTGGAGAAGGATGGCATCCGCCTCAGCTATCTGCCTTTTGTAATCAAGGCGATCAGCATTGCCCTGAAGCACTATCCCATCCTCAATGCCGAGCTTGATCTGGAAGCTGAAAAAATCATCTATAAGCACTATATTAATATGGGCATTGCCGTGGATACTGATGACGGCCTCGTGGTGCCAGTAATCAAAGACGCCGATAAAAAGTCCCTCGTGCAATTGGCCAAGGAACTAAACGAAATTTCTGCCAAGGCTCAGGAGCGTAAGCTAACCATGCAAGACCTGAAGGACGGCACCTTTTCCATCACCAGCTATGGTTCCATCGGCGGTTATTTTGCCGTTCCCGTGATCAATTATCCCCAGGTGGCGATCTTTGGGATTGGCAAGCTGGTGGAAAAGCCGGTGGTGAAGGACGGAGCCGTGGTAGTTGGCAAGATTTTGCCCATCTCCATGTCTGTGGATCATCGCATCGTGGATGGCGGCGTGGTGGCACGCTTCCTGAACGAGGTGCTGGAATACCTTAAAGAACCGCTATTGATGCTTGCTATGGAAGGAGGAAGCCATGAATTATGATCTGATCGTTATCGGTGCCGGACCCGCGGGCTATGTTGCCGCCATCAAAGCCGGACAGAGTGGCCTTAAAACCCTGGTGATCGACAAACAATACGTAGGCGGGATGTGCCTGAATTGGGGTTGCATTCCCAGCAAAGCCTTGTTGGAAAGCGCAAAAAGCTATCACCGGCTGAAATCAGCGGCGGATTTTGGCATCACTGGCATTGATCTGGATAAAATTGGCTTTGACTGGCAGCAAGCCTTAAAACGCAGTAGTGGCGTGATTGCCAAGCTCAGCCGGGGCATAGAATATCTGTGGAAGAAAAACGGCGTGGAATACATTAAGGCGGAAGCGAAGATCATCTCCCCTACTGAGGTGGAAGCGGACAAACGCATCTTTGAGACTAAGAATATTCTTATTGCCACGGGTTCCCGGCCTGCACAGCTGAAAGATATGCCCCTGGCCATCGGCATCGAAGCCCTCTATAAGCTGCCAGAACTGCCCCAAAAGCCGATTATATATGGTGGCGGGGCGATTGCCTTTGAAATGGCGCAGTTCTTCAGCCTCTTGGATAGGAAACCTGTTATCATTGCTACCAGCGATCCCCTCATTCCTGATC
>JAGOGT010000212.1 GCA_017996595.1 Candidatus Cloacimonadota bacterium | reverse complement strand
TTATTGAAATCGTGTGCGATACCTCCGGTTAAGCGTCCGATGGCTTCCAGCCTTTGGGTGCGCTTGAGCTGCTCTTCGCGCAGGATTTCGAAGGTTACATCCTTGCAACTGGCAATGATGCTGGAGAGCCTGCCGTTATTGTCGATAACAGGCTTTACCACCATATCCAGAGTAATCTTGGGCCCATCCTTGCGGATCATATCGATCTTGCCACGCCAGGGCTGCGAAGAACGCACTCTCAGCCAGGATTGCTTCATTTCCATGCGGCTGCTTTGATCGAAGGGAAGATACTCGAAAGGCTTGTCCAAAAGCTCGATGCGGCGATAGGAGGTGATCTTCTCAAAGATATTATTCACATACTGGATGATGCCTTCGGGGGAGAAAATAATGATCCCTTCGCCAGCCTGTTCAATGGCCTGAAATAGCACGGTGAGGTTCTCATCGGTCTGTTTCTTATGCAGGGCAAAGGCAATCTGCTCGGAAACGGATTCCAGCAGCAGCTTATCCTCTTCCACGTAGAGATCGCTTTTATCGTAAGATTGCACCACCAGAGCGCCAATCACATTTCCCGAAAGCACCAGCGGCACTCCCAGAAAGTTCATGCATTGATGGCCCATAAAGCCCTTGTTTTTGGTGCGTTCCACCACGGCGTCATGATCCAGCAGCAGTGTACGGGCTTCATTGATGATCTGCGCGGTGAGCGAAATATTATCTTCTGCCACCACCGGCGAAGTATCTTCATTCATCTCATCCACCAGATAGGGGAAGGTGATGAGATTGCTCTTCTTATCATAAATAGCAATGTAAAAATTGGTTACATCGATCACTCGTCCCAGAGACTGATGAATGGTTTGGAAAAGATCATCCAGGGACACTTCCAGATTCACCGCATGGCTGATCCTATGCAGGATAGTGGTGATCACCTCTGTGCGGTAAACAGGCGTAAGATCGGTAATGATAACGGCATAGGACTTCTCCTTGCCGGTTAGGATCGGGATCAGACTTTGCTTATGGGCATGCAGCTTATGCTTGCTGTCCAGATAGCTGTATTCCGTGCCCTGGTGTGAATTCTGGGGTGCAGCCATCTGTTTCAGGATATATTCCTTGTGAATCTTTACGGGGGTTTCGAAATTCACCCGTTTGCTGAATTCCTGATAGATGTCCCACAAGTAATTTCCCACCATTTCATTTGGTGATATTTCCAGCAGCTTTTCGATGGCCTGATTGGCCAATAGCACCTTGCCTTTGGAATTTACCAGCATCATGCCTTCGGATGCCTGCTCAAAGATACAGCGGAAGAGGGCTTCGCTTTCTTCCAGCTCGATTCTGGTTAGCGCCAGCTTGGTCATATCCTGCATGGCCACGATCACATTCTCATAATCGCGTTTCATGCCTCCGGGAATTCCCCAGGAAATATTGAAATGCAGCTTATTGCCATGCAGATCGTAATTTATGCCTTGCCCATCGAAGTACTTGCGGTCTTCGGCAATGGCGATCACCGATTCCATCAGGCAGAGGATGGCCTCATCCCGGAATACATGCTGCAGGTTATCATATAGTTCCTGCTTGGTTTTGGCCTTATAGAGCCATAGAGTGGTATTATTCACATCCACAACGCGCAGCTTTTGAACGCACTTTAAGAGATTTTCCGGATAGGTTTGAAAATAAGCCCGGAGATCTTCAATGCCCTGATCTCGTAGTTCCTGCACATGTTCCAGAACCCCTGTGAAATCCTCCACCCATAGTGAAACCGGGGATTGTTCGAAAAGCATCCGGTAAAAGGTCTGATTCATATCATTCATGCTATTTGGTGATCAACCTTTGCGTTTCCAGCGCGATCATCAGTTCTTCATTGGTAGGTATTTTCAGAACGATTACCCGCGATTCGGGAGTGCTCAGCACCTGGATATCATCCGTGAATTTGCTGTTTTCTTCGGTATTTAGTTTTATTCCCAGGGAATCCAGATCGCGACAAACCTGTTCTCTCAGGATGGGCATGCGTTCGCCAACTCCACCCGTAAAGATCAGCAGATCAAGTCCGTTCATGGCGGCGAAATAGGCTCCGATGTATTTCTTGATGCGGTAGCAATATACGTCGTGCGCCTGAATAGCCTTGGGATTATTATGTTCCAAAATCTCGGTTTCGATTTCCCGCATGTCGTTCGAAATATGCGATAACCCCAGCATGCCGCTCTTTTTATTCAGGATATTATTGGTTTCTTCCACGCTCATCCCCATCTGCATCTGCATGTGGATGGGAATGGCAGGATCGATATCCCCGCAGCGCGTTCCCATCATCAGCCCTTCCAAAGGCGTCATCCCCATGGAGGTATCGATGGATTTGCCATCCTTGATAGCCGTAATCGAAGCGCCATTGCCCAGATGACAGGTGATGATCTTCATGCTTTCATAATCGCGCTTCAGGTATTCCGCAGCCCTCAGGCTAACGTATTTGTGGCTGGTGCCGTGAAAGCCATAGCGGCGGATCTTGTGCTGCTGGTAAAAATCCAAAGGCAGCGGATAGAGATAGGCCTCAGGCGGCATGCTTTGGTGAAAAGCCGTGTCAAACACTCCGCATTGCGGGCAATTGGGCATATTCGCCTTCACCGCTTCAATGCCTTTCAGATTGGCAGGATTGTGCAGCGGCGCCAGCGAAATGCACTCATTCATCACTTCCACCACGTGGTCGGTAACCACCACGGCATCGGAATAATGCTCTCCGGCATGCACCAAACGGTGTCCCACAGCATCGATTTCAGTCAGACTGCTTAGCACGCCGTTGTTTTTATCCACCAGCGCTTCCAGAATCAGCTGCAAGCCCTGTTCGTGGTTATCGATCACCATTTCGCGTTTCTTCTTAGTGAAATTAGCGCTCTTATAGGTGAAAAGCGCGATGTCCTCACCGATCTTTTCGGCTATGCCTTCGGCCATTAAATGCTTTGTTTCCATATTTATAAGCTGGTACTTTATGGATGAACTGCCGCAATTCAATACAAGTATAATCATCTATTCCCCTTATGGATTTATCCTAGTTGAATACACCTGTGGTAAACCCTGAAATATTGTCAAATGGTTTGTATAGCGCTTACCAGGAACCGAACTTCAGCTCAAATTCTGTTTCGGGGCTGAAATCGCTAAATTCCCACGTGTATTGGCCTTCCGAGCCCTGGGGATCGGGGAAGGGCAGGCTTAGCAGCTTCACCTCATCATCCACTTTCAGGCTGTATTTCGCATAGGGCAGAGGCCGGCCCCAACCGTTTGCTGTGGTAATAATATAGCG
>JAGOGT010000210.1 GCA_017996595.1 Candidatus Cloacimonadota bacterium | reverse complement strand
AATTCAATTACTAAACGTGGTTCAACAACCACCAAAGCAGGATACATGATAAAAGAAATGGGGCGTCTGAATATAGACGACTACAAGCTACTTGACGCTCAGGTAGTAAAAATCTTCCGCAATGTGGAAAAGGGCAATTCCGGCTTGGCCGAAAAACAGATCATCGAACTGGGCAATACCGCCAATTATTTTGTGCGTGAAGAGCTTGGCAAACGCCTGGCTACCTACACAGGCAATGGCGAAATGGACGAACTCTGCGGGAAACTGCTGGAGCATTTTGTTTATGGAGTGCGGGCTACGGGCTTGTTTTATTTCTATTTCAAGCATCAGGCGAATCCCGAGATCATCGTAAAAACCATCGAAAAGACCTTTGAAAGCGTTCCCTGGGAATCGGAAACGATCTGTTTCGAGATGTGGAAGGTGGCCCCGGACGTGATGAAGGAACATATGCCCCGTTGGGCTGAATCCGATAATGAAAATAAGCGCGCGATCAGCATGCATGGCATGGAAAATATCGCTGCGAAGCATCCGCAATATATTCTTACCTTTGTTGCCAGGCTGCTGGATGACGAAAGCGAAGAAGTGCAGAAAAAGATCTCCCACATTCTCACTCAAGTGGGACGTCAACGCCCCCTGCAATGCTATAATAACGTGCGCCGCTGGCTGATCGAAGGCGATGAAAAGCGGGTGAAAACCATCTGGCAGACCATGAAAAAGCTGGCCAATATCTATGGCCAACGCAGCCGCAAGGATAAAACCAACGAGTTTATCAGCGTTACCCAACGCACGGTAGCGGAGTGGCGCAGCGATTCC
Source organism: Candidatus Cloacimonadota bacterium (assembly GCA_017996595.1). Classification (GTDB taxonomy): domain Bacteria; phylum Cloacimonadota; class Cloacimonadia; order Cloacimonadales; family Cloacimonadaceae; genus Cloacimonas. Next base: position 2,470 of record JAGOGT010000210.1, on the reverse strand, counting down.
CATCCCAATGTATCCACCATGGGACAGAAGCTTTCGGGGATCATCAACAGCAATCGCAAACAAGGCTAAAATAATGGCGGAACGGGATCTTTCCCGGATTGCCATCATCCTGGTGGAACCCATTTATGCGGGCAATGTGGGAGCAATCGCCAGGATCATGAACAATTTCTGTATCTCCGATCTGCGCATCGTGGGCAAGGCTCCCGAAAAGAACGATTTTTACCTGGCCATGCACAGCGAACACATTCTGGATGATGCCGTTACTTATCCCGATCTGGCTTCCGCACTGGAAGGGCTGGACAGAGTTATTGCATTTTCCCGCAGGCTGGGACGCAAAAAACCCGTGGATATGAGTCCCCGGCAGATGGCACACTATGTTCATGAAATTCCCAAACTGAAAGTAGGGCTGGTATTTGGCAGAGAAACTTTTGGGCTCACCGATGAGGAAGCCGATCTCTGCGAATTGCGCTGCCATTTTCCGGCCAATCCGGCATTTCCCTCCATCAATCTGGCTCAGGCCGTGGCCCTGGCAAGCTGGGAAATATATGCGCTGCCCGTGGAAGAAAGAGAAAGCAAAAAGCTGAATAAAAGCGCTGCGGATGGGATTGAACTTGACAAAATCAGGCACTACATGCTTGATGTAATGGAAGCGACGGGATTCTTTCGCAGCCATGAGACCACCAATTGGGAGCAATTTCTGGCGAAGCTGCTGGCACAGCTAAATCCTTCTCCGGCGATGATCTATCGGTTGCGACAGATGTTTAACCGCTTTCATGTGCTGGTGTTGGGAAAAGGACGGGGATATGATTCCCATCCCGATAAACATGCCCAGAAAGATCCCGAAACCTGATTAATACTGCTTCTGATAAAGGAGTTGCCGATAATGAAACAAGAGATCGATCCGCGCTTTCAACAAGTGCTGAAGAGGGTGGAAAGCTATTGTCTGGATCATGAAAATCCAGATAACGTAAGCCGCTATGCCCATTATTTCCGTGAAGGTTATGATGCCTTTGGGCTCACCGAAGAGGAAGTGCATGCGCTTCGGGATGAATTGGTGGATACCCTGGATCTAAGTGCCGAAGAAACTGCCGAACTGGGCTGGCACCTTTTCCGCTCCGGTAAATATGAATATGGCACCATCGCCATCCTGCTGCTGAAAGAGAAGAAAGAGCAATTCACGAAAGAAGTATTCACGTGGGTGAAACGCTGGTTCGATAAAGGCGTGGAAAACTGGGCTCATTCCGATATGCTGTGCAATATCATCACTCCGGCTTTTCTGGAACAAGAAGTGGTGGAGATAGGGGATTTTGACAGCTGGAGGGATTCCGAAAGCAAATGGACACGCCGTGCCGTACCGGTTACGCTGCTGGTCTTGCGCAAAACCGCTGAACCGCAGGAACTGCTGGATTACCTCGATCCGATGATGATGGATGAAGCCCGGGTGGTGCATCAGGGTCTGGGCTGGTTTTTACGTGAACTGTGGAAGCTGCATAATGAACCCGTGGAAGAATTTCTGGCCAAACACAAAGATAGCTGCGCCCGCCTCATTATCCAATATGCCACGGAAAAGATGAAAACGGAAACCAAAGAATCATTCCGCCGCACCAAAAGCCATAAACCCCAGCCAGTGCATCCTCATAAGCCCCATCAGGCTGCACCCCGCAAACCTGCTCACGATAAACCTGTGGCGCAGCAGCATGGACCTCGCAAACCCCCGCTGAATAAGCATCGGCTGGAACCGAAAGTAACCCCGCCCCCCAAAAAGAAAAAACTGAAACCCAATAAGGTGGACGCATGAAAAAGCTGATTCTGCTACTGCTGGCAGCCCTTCCCATCCTGGCCTTTGCTGCCACTATGGAAATAAAGATAGATCTGGTGCAGCCGGGAACCATGCTGCGCACACAAGATTTTGCTACTATGGGCTGGGGCACCATCAGCGCTGCCGGAAGCCTGCAATTACCCGTAAAAACTATCAATATCCTGCTGCCGAAAGGCGCAGAAGTAGATAGCTGGAAGCTGAGCCTGGCTACGGATATCCCTGCCGGTGGCGAAGCTCCACAGCGGAGCATGGGCTTTACGGATGGGGAAAGAACCCTTGCTACCAGCGCCATAAAGAACCTTGGCAAGCGCTATAACTACCTGGGTACCAGGAATTGGGGAGAGCTTCGCTACGCTTCCTTTGCCGTTATTCCCGCGGTGTGGGATGGCGGTATGTGGATGGCCAGCCCCGCTTGCGAGCTGGAAATCGATTATACAGCTGCAGAAAAGGCCAAAGCTACGCTGCCGGCCACCTATAAAAATCAGAATTTCTTTGCCAATGCTGCCGACCAGGACAAATGGTACGACAGCCCCAAAGACCGCAATGCCAATATCATGGTGATCAGTACTCAAGCCCTCTATGATGCCCTGGGAAGCTGGGTTTCCTTTCGGCAAAGCCAGAGCTGCACGGTTACTTTCTTCACTATCACGG
>JAGOGT010000209.1 GCA_017996595.1 Candidatus Cloacimonadota bacterium | reverse complement strand
GTAACCGTATTATAATGAAGCTTTTAGCTTTTCTGGCTCACTTCTTTTTCAGATTAACATGAGTTCTTCTCTCGCATCAGCAAAGCGCTCCCACTTCAAGACTGTTAAATTTCGGGGGGATGCATGTGAATTTCCGAATATTGCGCTTAGCACACTATTGCAATAATTAGTTCAGGCAGGTTGAACTCCATTGCCTCAATTGGGATTAACCACAAACTATTGTCCGATATATCAGTATCCTTTGTTGTAATCCCGGTTCTCTTCCCGTTCTTGCAGTTCTCCAAGCTTGGCAGCCAATTCTACAAGGTTCACAAATTCTGCCCGGTAACCTTCCGAATCTTTACCAAGATTGGCTTTGGCAAGGTCTTTCACCATCTGCCAGGTGAGGGCTCCCTTATATTCAGAATTTTGCAGCATCAGCCCATAACCGATAACCGCAGCGGAGAACAGGTAGTTTTCCGAGGCTTTTTCCAGGGGCAGGGTAATGTTTTTCACTGGTACGTCAAGGGGGATACTGGTATCGCCGTCCGGAAGCTTGTATCGCAGATTCACCGTCAGGGCTTCGGGTGAGTTGCGCGCTTCATCGCTTAGCTTCAGTTCCTGATATTTCAGCTCATCCAATTCCGGCACCTGTTCTTTGGAAGAAGTAGGGATTATCTCATACACTGCGGTAACATTGTGCCCAGCACCCAGTTCACCGGCATCTTTGGTATCATCCTTGAAATCCTCTTTGTTCAGCAGCCGGTTCTCATAACCGATAAGGCGGTAGGCTTTCACATGCGCGGGATTGAATTCGACCTGCAGTTTCACGTCTTTGGCAATGGCATAGAGGGTGCTGGCCATCTCATTCACCAGAAATTTCTTTGCTTCCTTGAGGTTGTCGATGTAGGCATAGTTCCCATTGCCTTTATCCGCCAGCAATTCCAGCTTATTATCCTTGTAATTTCCCATCCCGTAGCCTAGAACTGTCAAATACACGCCCTTGCTCCGCTTCTCCTCTATCAATTCGGATAAATGTGCATCTGAGGATGCGCCGACATTAAAATCGCCATCCGTGCAGAGGATAATGCGGTTGTTTCCGCCATGGATGAAGTTTTCTTCGGCAATCTTATAGGCAAGCTGGATTCCTGCACCTCCGGCTGTGGAACCTCCGGCCTGCAGATTATCTATGGCCTGATTGATCTTCAGCTTTTGGTTACCGCCTGTGGAAGGCAGCACTTCTCCGGCAGCACCAGCATATACTACGATGGCCACTTTATCCGTACCACGCAGGTTTTCCACCAGCATCTGCATGGATTCCTTCACCAGGGGCAGTTTGTTCATGCTGTTCATAGAGCCGGAAACATCGATCAGGAATACCAGATTACTGGCTGGGGCTTTGGAAAGATCCAGCTTTTTGCCCTGAATTCCGATATGCACCAGATTGCGCTTCTGGTTCCAGGGGCATACGCTCATTTCCGTATATACCGCAAAGGGATGAGTTTCTGTAGGCTGAGGATAATCGTAGGCAAAGTAATTAAGCAATTCCTCGATGCGTACGCTATTAGGTTCGGGCAAGGAACCCTGGTTCAGTATGCGCCGGATATTGCTGTAATCAGCGGTATCCACATCAATGGAGAAAGTGGAAAGCGGTTCGGCCAGAGGACTATGGAAGATATTGGCTTTGATGGGATCGTAATCTTCGGTATTGAAGGGTGGAACTGGCTGCTTATATGGAGTGGGAGGAGGATAAGGCATACTTGAGGAATTACTATATGCTCCAGATCCCGATTGCATAGATACAATATCATCCTTTTCCAAAACCTTAACCGTGCCCATTTGGATTCCGGCGCGCTTCATGATTATGGGGATAGTAGCGATTTGGTCCGCTGTTATCATCACATCATTCATCGTCTGTGTAGCGTAACCAACTAGCGAAAACTTCACGGCATAAGTTCCGGGAGGAATATTAATGATGAGAGCAGTTCCCTTTTCATTGGTTTGACCGCCGGTGATCCGGGAATTATCTTGCATAAGCACTACATTTACATATTGGAGAGGACTGCCCTGGTCATCCCGAACGCGAATTGCCAGCCTGCCTTTGTGGATCACGGGATCATCTACTTCCAGTTTCTCTTCGGTAGTCTTGGGCTTAATCTCAGTGAAGTACATAAATGGTAACGAGGTATCGATAGTGGAATTCTGAACCTTAGCTTTACCTGCTTTTACTTTTACTTTCTTGATGGTTTGCTGCTCATATTGTTTTAGAGAAAAGGTCATTTTGTAAGTACCGGGTGTGAACTGACTAAAATGGTATTCACCCTCAGAATCTGTAATGGCATGACCTACCCTCAAATTATGCAGATAACAGGAAACCTCCACACCGGGAAGGGGACGCTTATCCCCAAGTGATAATACTTTACCGCTGATGCTGCCAAACCTATCTGCCTTAGCTCCCAGAGATAGGATTAGCACCACTATCAGCAGGAACATCGTATGCTTTACTTTCATGTTTCCTCCATGAAAAATCGCTATGCGGATGATAAATACGCAGGCATAAAAAAGGTCAAGGATTATTTATTGTTTCATAAATGTATTGCCTCTGGCCAGTAGTAGAGTGGTGGCCTCCGAGTCACCAAAAGGGCTATATCCTGTTGATGATTGGGATATCACTTCACATCGCGCCTGGCACGACACGCCGGCTTGGAAGTCTGCCGCTACCACTGCGGATGAGCTACGAATCCCATCCGTAGTTCATTCGTATTGCATTCGTATTGGGATTAAGGAAGGACTGCGACAAAAGCCCCTGATAATTTTTCTTGACGGATTTACAGTTGCACATTTACTTTGGATTGATGAAGTGTCTTTAAGAGGATTTAAGATGAAAAAGCTTTTTACGATTACCTTGTTTTGCCTGCTTACATATGCCTTGATGGCAGATATTATGTCCACCACCTACGGCGGCAACTGGATGAATGCTTCCACCTGGATTGGCGGCGTGGTGCCAAATCTGAATAGCAATGTAATTATCCAGGGCCCGGTGTATGTAAATACCACGAACGAATGTCTGAATCTTACTGTCCTGGGGGGTGGCACGATCACCAATCCCTATAACGAGATCGGACAGGTGACCGTGTATGCCAATTGCACCAATTATGGCCAGATTGTGGATGGCGGACCCGATGGCGAAGTAAGGCTGGTGGTGCTGGGTAACATCTTGACTACCAATACCATCACCTGCGAATATGTGTATTATGCCGGAGACACCGATCACACCTTCGCCAATGTCGGAACCTTCAATCCTACGCA
>JAGOGT010000208.1 GCA_017996595.1 Candidatus Cloacimonadota bacterium | reverse complement strand
TGGCGGTTTAGAAACCGCCACTACCTTTCTACGCATCTTCATATTCATGCTGGCCACAGCACTTTTTATATTTCTTACCGCTACCGCAGGGGCAGGGATCGTTGCGTCCCACTTTAGGGGCCACCCGGATGGGTCTGGCTTTCTCTTCCGGGGCATTATTGAATTGTGGCGGTGCGCTCATATTGCTGTTAAATTGCTGGATATTCTGCTCCTGGGCATGCAGGAAGGCACTCATATCCTCATGGGACATATTGGCGTTCTTCAGCATATCTTCCATTTGCTGTTGCGAGAGGATATAGGTGGTGAAAACCTTGCGGGTAACCCCTTCCTGGATGCGTCCGATGAGATTTTCGAAGAGGTCATAGCTTTCTTTTTTATATTCGATAAGGGGGTCTTTGTTAGCATAGGAACGCAGGTGCACCCCGTCTTTCAGCAAGTCCATTTCATGCAGGTGATCGCGCCATTCATCATCCACCACTTCCAATAGCGCGCGGCGTTCGATATTGCGCAGTTGTTCGGCACCCATCTGGCTTTCTTTTTGCTCATAAGCCTGCAGGGCAAAGTCCGTTAAGGTATTTTCCAGCAGTTCTCTATTCAGGTGATCGCTTTCCAGATCGGCAGGGGTAACCTTCAGGTTCAGATTTTGCTTGAACCACAGGCAAACCCTCTCCAGATCCCAATCTTCAGGATAGCTATCCTTGGGGATAATCTGATCCAGAACACTGCTGAGAGTGGCCGCAATCATCTCCAGAATCTCCGGTTTCAGGTCATAACCCTTCAGCACGCTGCGCCGGTAAGAATAGATCACCTCACGCTGCTGATTCATCACTTCGTCATATTTAATCAGGTTTTTGCGGATATCGAAATTATGCTCTTCCACCCTGGTTTGCGCTTTGCCCACGGCCTTGGTCATCCACGGATGGCGAATTACGTCGCCACTTTTCAGCCCCATCTTCATCATCATGGGGGCAATGCGATCCGAACCGAAAAGCCGCATCAGATCATCTTCCAGGGAAAGATAGAAACGCGAGGTACCCGGATCGCCCTGACGTCCGGCACGGCCACGCAGCTGTCTATCGATACGCCTGCTTTCATGGCGCTCACTTCCTATCACGTGCAAGCCATCCAGCGGCAAACCGTAAGGAAATTCCCTGGTAAGCTCCATAGGCAGATCACGGTAGGTTTCGGTGCTTCCTTCCACTACGCCCTTACCCAGCTTGATATCTGTTCCACGTCCGGCCATATTGGTGGCGATGGTAACTGCTCCAGGCTGTCCGGCTCCGGTGATGATCTCTGCTTCACGCTGGTGTTGACGGGCATTCAGCACATTATGGGCAATGCCTTTGCGCTTCAGTAGGCGGGAGAGGATTTCGGAAACTTCCACGCTCACCGTTCCCACCAGTACCGGCTTTTTCTTTTCGTGCCAATAGCTTATCTCATCGATAATGGCCTGATATTTATCGTTTTTATTCAGGTAAATCAGGTCGTCATGATCCAGCCTGGTAACGGGAACATTGGTAGGAATCGCCATCACGGGGAGCTTATAGATCTCCATGAATTCCGATTCCTCGGTTACCGCTGTACCCGTCATGCCCGCAAGCTTTTCAAACATGCGGAAGTAATTTTGCAGGGTGATGGTGGCAAAGGTTTGGGTTCCGGCCTCGATCTCCACATTCTCTTTGGCTTCCAGGGCCTGATGCAGCCCATCCGAAAAGCGGCGTCCGGGCATTTGGCGTCCCGTAAATTCATCCACGATGATCACTTTATTATCGATCACCACGTATTCCTGGTTGTTTTCAAAGAGGGTGAAAGCCTTTAGTAACTGGTTGATATTATGCAGTTTCTCGCTTTTATCCATGAAGCGATTGGTCTGCAGCTCTTTTTGGCGCTGCTTTTCCGCTTCTGAGAGATTCTCATTGGCGTCGATATCCATCAGAATCTCATCCAGCGATTGCACCACAAAGAGTTCTTTGTCCTTATGCGCGATCAGGTCACGCCCCTTTTCGCAAAGATCAACGCTGTGATGCCGTTCTTCCACCACGAAAAAGAGGTTGTCATCCAGCTCGTGCAGCTTCTTATCACGCAGATACACCCCTTCCACATCGGAGGCCATTTTCTTCAGCTCTCCATCCTGCATCAGCTTCAGGAAAGCCTTGTTGCGGGGTGCGGCACGCTGCACCAGCAGCAGGTTTTTACCCAGACGTTCATTATTGGGATTGGGATTATTTTCATTCAGATCTTCCCTTATTTCGCTGAGGTAGCGCTGCACCAGGGCATTCTGGCTTTGCACCAGTTGCGCGATGGCGGGACGGAATTCCGGATAGAAATTCTTGTCCTGAGCGATGGGACCGCTGATGATGAGCGGGGTACGCGCTTCGTCGATGAGGATGCTATCCACTTCGTCCACAATGGCATAATAGAAATCGCGCTGCACCAGTTGCTCGGGAGAAACTGCCATATTATCGCGCAGATAGTCAAAGCCGAATTCGCTGTTCATGCCGTAAGTAACGTCGCAGGAATAAGCTTCCTTACGGGCCTTGAAATCCATGCCGGTGGTGATGCAGCCAACCTTCATGCCGTGGAAGGCAAAGAGCGGGCTCATCCATTCGGCATCGCGGCTGGCCAGATAGTCATTCACGGTTACCAGATGCGCTCCGCGTCCTACCAGGGCATTCAGAAAGAGCGGCAGCGTGGCTACCAGGGTCTTACCTTCACCCGTGGCCATTTCGGCGATTTTGCCATCGTGCAAAACCATGCCGCCGATAAGCTGCACATCAAAGGGCACCATGTTCCATTCCTGCTCGTGTTCACGCACCATAAAGCTTTGCCCCACCATGCGGCGATAGGTATCTTTCACGATGGCGAAAACCTCGGGAAGAAAGTCATCCAGCGTGCTTTTGGTTAGCTTTATCAGGTCTTTGCGCACCGTGTCGATCTGGTTATCGATGTGGCTGCGTTCGCTATCTTCATTCACTTCGCGGTAGTTCTTTTCCAGGGTGGCCAGTTCGCCGCGCAGGGGCTCCAGTTTGGCCGCGATTTCCGCTCTGATCTCCACTACCCGAGTTTGGATCTGCTCGTCTGTATATTGCTCCAAGCCGTTATAAATGGCGTTTATCTCCGTAACCAGGGGCTCGTAATGCTTCAGTTCCTGGCTGCCTTTGTCTCCAAACAGCTTCTTCAGAATTTTCTCTAACATGCTTTTTTCCTTATTCTCATGCCTACTTATGCCTCATGATACCTCAATTTCGGAATCCCGAAACCACGGATTCTGCCAGATAATTTAGGCAGGAGATTGTGTCAAA
>JAGOGT010000207.1 GCA_017996595.1 Candidatus Cloacimonadota bacterium | reverse complement strand
TATGGCTTTATGGGCATGAAGATCTAAGGGAGATGATGATGATAATTTCGATAATATTTGTACCCCTGGCAGCAGGAACTGCTTCCTCGATCATCACTCCGGTGATCATTTTAGGAGCCATGGGCCTCGTTTTTGGCCTGGTGCTGGCTTTTGCCTCCAAGGTTTTTGCCGTGAAGCTCGATCCCCGCGTGGAGCAAATTACTGCCGCGTTACCCGGAGCTAATTGTGGCGCTTGCGGCAAGGCAGGTTGTGCCGGATACGCCGCTTCGATAGTGGAAGGAGGTGCACAGATCAACCTTTGCGCCCCGGGCGGAGCCGCAGCTGTGGCTAAAATCGCCGCAATTATGGGCACAGAGGCTACTGCTTCTGAAAACAAAATCGCCGTATATCACTGCAGCAGCGGTGGCAAAGATAACACCAAGTGGAAGTATGCCTATCAAGGCATCGAAAGCTGTAAAAGCGCTGTGAATATCGCCAATGGCCCCAATTCCTGCACCTGGGGTTGCATAGGCTTCAACGACTGTTTCAAAGCCTGCAAATTCGACGCCATCACCGTGGATGAAAATAATATGCGCCATGTAGATATCTCCAAATGCGTAGGCTGCGGAGCCTGCGTGAAAGCCTGTCCGCGCAGCATCATCATGCTGGTGCCCATCAATAAGCATGTATCCATCAAATGCAGCTCCAAGGCCAAGAATCCCCTTGCCAAGCAGCTCTGCGGCACGGAAAGACCCTGCATCGGCTGCGGCTTGTGCAGCCGTAAATGCCCCGTGCAGGCCATCACCATCACCGATAATCTGGCCCGGATCGACTACAGCAAATGCATCGATTGCGGCCTCTGCGCCACGGTTTGCCCCACCAAAGCCATCGAAGACCTGAAAGCGGGAATGCATAAGAAAGCCCAGATCGAAGCCGAAAAGTGCATTGGCTGCACCATCTGCGCCCGCATCTGCCCCACTCAGGCCATCAGCGGAGAGCTGAAAAAACCGCATGAAGTGAATCAAGACGCTTGCATCGGCTGCGAACAATGCGTAGCCAAATGCCCCAAACAGGCGATTAAGCTGGTATAGATAAAGTCAGTAATTTCCCTTGCAGGATGGTTTTAGCGCCATCCTGCTTTTTTTGTGGTTCATGTTCAATTGGCGTGCGTGAAGAGGCATCTTCCCAAATCGGTGCCCATGTGATGCCCATGTGATGCCCATGCAATTGCCCGGGGATCGCATGGAAATGGGCTGAAGAATGAAGAATGAAAGCTACGCTAAGCAGAGAGATATCTCGCTTCTTACACTGTTTACGATCAGATCTACGTCTAACGCTTAACTTCTAACGCCCAACGTCTAACGCCTAACGCCTAACGCCTAACCTCTAGTCTATGCCAATAATCCCACGCAGCTGCTTGATCTTCTGGGCTGCCAGTTCTCTGGCTTTTTGTCCGCCTTCCAGCAGGGCTCTATCGATAACAGAGGGCTCTGCCAGCAGTTCATTATACCGTTCGCGGATGGGACTAAGCGCTGCATTCATCACTTCAAAAAGCTCCTGCTTGGCATGACCCCAGCCCATACCTCCGGCGGTGTAGCGCTCTCTGAGGGCAGCAATCTGTTCTGCAGTGGCAAAGTTCTTATAGAGGCTAAAAACGCTGCACTTATCTGGGTCTTTGGGCTCATCGATGGTCTGGCTGTTGGTAACGATGCTCATCACCAGCTTACGCAGTTGCTTTTCCGGGGCAAATATGGGAATGGTGTTATTATAGCTCTTGCTCATCTTGCGCCCATCCAGGCCTACGAGGGTTTTGCTATCCTCATGAGCCAGGGGTTGGGGAATGCGAAAAGCTTCCTGGGAATACACGAAATTGAAGCTTTGGGCGATATCCTGAGCCATTTCCACATGCTGAAACTGGTCGTTACCCACGGGCACAAAATCCGTATCAAAAAGCAGAATATCCGCTGCCATCAAGACAGGGTAGGTGTATAAGCCCATATTCACGCCGTCATCCGGATCCTTGCCCGCCTCGGCATTGCTCTGCAGCATGGCTTTGTAGGCATGGGCACGGTTCATCAGGCCCTTGGGAGTAAAAGCCAGCAGGATGGTCATCAGTTCAAAAGTTTCGGGTACGTCGGACTGGCGATAGAACAGGGTTTTATCGGGATCAAGACCCGAAGCCAGCCATGCCGCGGCAATCTCCCAGGTCATTTTCTGCATCTCTTTAGGGTCTTTGCAGGCGTTTAAGGCGTGATAATCGGCGATAAAATACCGAGCTTCGCAGGTTTCGGAGAGCTTGAGGGCGGGTTTGATGGCGCCAAGGTAGTTTCCAATGTGCGGGATGCCGGTGGGTTTGATACCCGTAAGTGCTATTTTCTTCATTATATATCCTTAGTTAACGCCATGCCCGAAGAGAGTATTGCCGATCAAGTCATCGATCTCCACTTCCACAATGCTTCCGGGCACAGCCGAAGCGGAATGGAAGATCACCTCGCCATCGATCTCCGGAGCCTGAAACCAGGCACGGCCTTTGAATTCGTTATTCTTGGGGTTCTTGAGTTCTTCTGTTAAAACCTGCACGCGGCTTCCCACCAAGGTCTGCCAGCGTTCTTCCTGAAGCGCAAACCACTTGCTTTCCAGGCGATTCTGCCTGGCCAGAGCGGTGCGCGAAGGAACTTGCTGCAGCATTTGTTCTGCAGGAGTGCCATCCTCGGCAGAATATGCAAAACTGCCCATATGCAGCAAGGGAACTTCCTGTATAAAGCGCAGCAACGCATTGAAATAGCGTGTGTTTTCTCCGGGAAAACCGGTCATCAGGGTGGTACGCAGCGCTGCTGTGGGAATTTTGCTAATGATCTGGGAAAATAGTTCCGTGAGTTCTTTTCCGCTTAGTTTACGATGCATGGCCCTCAGGATTTCCGGCTGCACATGCTGCACCGGTATCTCAAAATAGGGCAACAGCTTGGGATATCTGGCGAAAAGCTCCAGCCACTTAGGTTCAAAGTGATCGGGATGCAAATACATGATCCTGATCCAGGGGAAGGCATCCAGCCGGTGCAAGGCCTCAATCAGCTCTGGCAGGGCTTTATGACCGTAGATATCGGTGCCATACATACAACTGTCCTGAGCGATCAGAATCAGCTCCTGGGGATATATCGCAGGCTTTATCAGCCGTCCCCGTCTGTCGATGCAAGGGCGTTTAGCCAGCGCTTCAGCTTCCTTTACCAGGCTTTCGATGGGGATGCTGTGCAGCTTTCCCCGGATTGAAGGAATCTTGCAGTAACTGCAATAGTTTTCACAGCCGTCACTAATCCGCAGATAAGCATGGAAACCAGGCTCCA
>JAGOGT010000206.1 GCA_017996595.1 Candidatus Cloacimonadota bacterium | reverse complement strand
GGATCGAAGCTTATGGCGGCTTGGAAAAGGTGGAAGCCAATAACATCGCCAAAGCCAAGTATATCTACGATGCCATCGATGCCTCCAATGGTTTCTACAAAGGTACTGTGGATAAAGATAGCCGTTCGCTGATGAATATCACTTTCCGCATGCCCACTGAGGAACTGGAAGCCCTGTTTATCAGCGAAGCCAAAAAACTGGGTATGATTGGTCTTAAAGGCCATCGTGACGTAGGCGGATGCCGTGCTTCCACCTATAATTCCCTGCCTCTTAATGCCGCGCATGCCCTTGCTGAATTTATGAAGAGTTTCCAGGCTCAGCACGCCTAAAGCAACCTGGTAACATATAATATACACTCATTGGAATCCAGGTTGATGCGTCGGCCTGGATTCCCTTATTTTCACTCAGGATGAGGTACATGTCCTTATTGAATTTGTTTGTCCGCGGGGGCTTGCTGATGTTTGTGCTGTTGCTGATCTCAGTGATCGCCATCGGGATCATCATCGAGAAATATCTGCAACTAAAGAGAGTAAGAAAAGCCAATGCCGCACTGCGTGACTCTTTAGGGCAGCAGCAAACTTTAGAAGGCATAAGAAGCGCTTTGGCTTCCAGTGGTTCCGCAAGTCCCCTGGGGATAATGCTGGATAAGCTTTTCAACAGCTCCACCACCAAGCTCGAATTGCTAAGCCAAAGCATGGAATCCAGCGCCAATCTGCAACTGCATGAATTGGAGAAAGGCCTGGGCTGGCTATCCACCTTTGCCGCGATTGCCCCCTTAATTGGCTTTCTTGGCACCGTGATTGGCATGGTGCGTGTTTTCATGAAAATCCAGCTCAGCAGCCAAACCACCGTGGATATCTCCATGCTTTCAGGCGGTATCTGGGAAGCCTTGCTAACCACGATTGGTGGCCTTGTAGTGGGAATCCCCATGATCATCTTCTATAATGATCTGGTGCAGAAACTGGAAAATATCGTGAAAGATATGCAGGATAGTGCCGTGGAATACACCATTAAATTTCAAGAACTAAATCCCGGTGGCCAATGAAACTGAGAGTATCCAAACAAAAGATTAGCACTACAATGCTTATCTCCATGACGGATGTGATCTTTCTGCTGCTCCTCTTCTTGCTGATCACCTCCAATTTCGTTAGCCAAACAGGCTTGCCGATCAAGCTGCCTGGTTCGTCCACCGCGATCCGTCAGACCAATCAAAGCATGCAGATCAGCTATTACAGCGACGGAAGGCTGTTTTTTATGGATCGTCCGGTGAGCTTTTCGGAATTGGAATCCCAATTGAAACAGCTATTTATCGATACCGAGCAAGTGGTACGCATCTCCGCAGAGGACAAAGTGCAGGTGCAGAAACTGATTAATCTCATGGATTTAATCCGTGCAGTTGGCTACGAAAGAATCTTTGTGGCCACCGAGCCCACCACAATGCAAAAGCAAGAAAACTAGGATGCATAACAAAGTTCCCGGAAAATATCTGAATGGCTACAGCATTTCCATCCTGCTGCATGCGGCGCTGCTGTTGCTGGGAGCGCTGTATGTTATCAAGCCTCATTTGGCTTTTCGCTGGCATCAATTCGAATGGGAACTGCCCACTCCCGGCTTGATTGCTGAAAATCCTGCCTCACAGGGTTTACCTCGGCTCAGTTCTGAGAACCAAATGAACACGGATGTTACCGAAGCTCAGGCCGCCACCAGTCCTGAACCGGCCTCAGATAGCGACACCACTCCCCGGCGAATTATTGAAAGTCCCCTCGATAAACCTGCTGCCACTTCTCAAGCCACTACAGATCGTCCCGGAATTAATCGTCGTCTGGGCAGCAGTGCCTTGCGCGATCTGGGCACTAATGCTCCGGGAGGCAACATGGGTTTTTCCTCATCCATGGAGCCTGGCAGCGGCGATGCTTTCGTAATCGACCAACTTAAGCCCCAGATTGTTCCCACGCAGGATGGGGAAGTGCTCCTGGAGTTTCGCCTTTCACCGCGGGGATTTGTGGTGATCAACAGTGTGAATATAATCTCCTATTCTTCGTCGGCCTATGTGGAAGCCGTGCGCAAGGTGCTTCCGGAATGGAGATTCGGCTTTCACAGAGCGTATAAAGCGGATAAACTCTATCGCGTGAGGTGCAAATTTATCATCAATGAGTAGTTTGAACAATTTCGTGAAGTTACCCCGCTTTATGGGCATCCTGAATCTCACGGAGGATTCTTTCTCCGACGGAGCCATGTTTCTGGATCCCCATGAAGCGCTGAAGCACGTGGACAAGATGATTGCCAACGGAGCAGAGATTATCGACATTGGGGCAGAATCCACCCGTCCCGGAGCTCTGCCTGTAGCTTTGGAAACAGAGCTGGAAAGAATAATGCCGGTTCTCAAAGCCATCAAAAGCCGCTATCCCCATATCTGTTGTTCCATCGATACCCGCAAAGCCGAAGTGGCCATGAAGTGCATAGCCCTTGGCGCCGAGATCATCAACGACATCTCTGCCCTCAGTTATGATCCCGAAATGACTAAAGTATTGGCATCCCATCCCCGGGTGAAAGTAATCCTTATGCACATGCAGGGCACGCCGGAAACCATGCAGATAAATCCTGAATACGCTGATGTAGTAACCGAGATAAGGGACTATTTTAGCTCTTTGATCTCGCGTTGTGTGCAACGAGGCATCCTCAAAGAAAACATCATGATTGATCCCGGGATCGGCTTTGGCAAGAATCTGGAACACAATCTGGCGCTGCTTGCCAATTTGGATTGTCTGGTTCCCTTTGAGGTTCCGGTAGTTTTGGGGGCCAGCCGCAAGCGTTTTATAAATGAAATTCATCCTTCAGAACCGCTGCAGCGTTTGGGTGGAAGCCTGGCTGCCACCGCTTGGGGGATCATGAAGCATGTAGAGATCATCCGGGTGCATGATGTAGCCGGGCATCTGCAATTTGCTAAAGTATTTATGGCCATTGCCAAAGAGGAGAGGATAGCAGAATGTCCTTTTTGATTCCGCGTTTCAAAGATATCGTCGATATCGTGCTGATTGCTTTTCTGATCTACGAATCACTCCTGATTGTACGCAAATCCGGCGGATACCAGGTTTTATGGGGTTTGCTGTTTCTGATGGTGCTCTATTTTCTGGCCCTGGTTTTTGATCTGAAAGTGGTCAGTTCGCTGCTTACGGCGATCCGAAATTACTGGATTATTGCCGTGGTAGTTATCTTCCAGCCAGAGCTGCGTTCCATTCTTTCGCGCATCAATCTGCCCAAGGAACTGGGAATGGCGTTTCGCAAACAGGAGCGGAGTTCGCTATACACCCCGCTGATCGAAGCGGTATCCTCCATGAGTTTTCGTAAGACGGGCGCGCTTATCGTGCTGGAA
>JAGOGT010000205.1 GCA_017996595.1 Candidatus Cloacimonadota bacterium | reverse complement strand
TGCTCTATGTAATCAGCTTCATTATTGCTTTTTTCCTGTATAAGCGCACCCTGAAGCTGAGGGATGTGAAGCTGGCCAAAGAGCAGTATGAATCGGCAATCTTCCATGTGATGCTGGGCGTTATTTTAGGTGGCCGGCTTGGCTATGTGATCTTCTATAATTTTTTGTACTACCTCCAGCATCCCCTGCAGATTCTAACCGTTTGGGAAGGAGGCATGAGCTTCCATGGCGGCGCTTTGGGCGTGATTATTGCGGGACTGATCTTCTGCAAAAGGCACCATCTGGAGTTTTATCGCCTGGCAGATGCCGCGATTCCCCTGGTTGCCATAGGCTTGGGACTGGGACGCCTGGGCAATTTCATCAATGCCGAGCTCTGGGGAAAGCCTACCAGCATGCCCTGGGCCATGATCTTTCCCGGTTCAGATGGAATTCCCCGTCACCCCACGCAGCTATATGAGCTATTCCTGGAAGGGATCGTGCTGGCCGTAATCAGCTATTGGCTGCTACGCAAATTGAAGCGTCCGGGATTGGTTTTTTATAGCTTTATTGGCTTATATGGCCTGTTCCGGTTCCTCATCGAATTTGTGCGCGAACCTGATGATATCAGCTTCTACACCAGATTCGGCTATTTCTTCGGATTCATGAGCATTGGCCAATTTCTCAGCCTGATTATGATGATCGTGGCCGCATGGTTCATCTGGAAGCTTAATCGCCCTGCCAGAACATAATTGGAGGAAATAATGAAGAGATCACTTTTATGGATATTAGTAATAAGCACATTGCTGTTTGCAGCCTGTGCCGGACCTCGTGGCTCTTCCAAAGAAGCCATGCTGCGTGCCGAACTGGCCAAATGGGAAAGCTTCGATAGCCAGGGCGTAGTGGAGATTTCATATATGGGCCTGGCCATGCGCAAGATGTTTGCCGCCAGCAAAAACCACCAGGAGCTTCGCATCGATATCTTCGACGGCGGAGTGCTAGGTGCGGGTGCAGCTCCCATGCTCAGCTTCTATTCTGGGGACTACCTGGCCTTCAAATCTCCCTTTCTGCCGATGCTGGAAGCATTTGACCTCTCCGGTATTATTCCTGCCGAGGGTTTGAAGCTCTTTTCATCCGCGGATGAGCTGTATAACCGCTATGGGGAGCAGATTCTGAAGAACAAAGCTCTGGACGTGGAGGGAGTGCAAATCAGCTTTAATAAAAAGTATCAGCTTACCGAAGTTATCGATCCCAAAAGCTCTTCCCGTCTGGAAGCCAGATACACAGCCAATGGTACCTTGCAGGATTTGCAGCTCAGCGGCCCGGATAATCTGTCCCTGAAGCTGGCCTTTGATGAAATCAAGTACCTCGAACCACAGATCACCCCGCTGCCCAAAAGCGAAGGTGCAGGTATCCTCGATGGGCTTATTAACCTTCAGGAAATGGATTTAAAGCAACTCCTGAAAAGCATATTAGGAAATAAATAGGAACTATGATCCCACGCTATTCTACCCCTGAGATGGAGCGCATCTGGTCTATCCAGAACCGCTATGAATGCTGGCTGGAAGTGGAACTCGCGGCTGCCAGAGCCATGCACGAAAAAGGCATTATCCCCGCCTCGGATTGGGAAGCGATCAATGAGAAAGCAGATTTTGATGCAGCCCGCATCGAGGAACTGGAAGCTATCACCCGGCACGATGTAATCGCCTTTTTAACCAATGTAGCCGAATTTGTTGGCCCTGCATCCCGTTGGATTCACTATGGGCTCACTTCGTCCGATGTTTTGGATACGGCTACCGCGCTGCAGTTAAAACTGGCCGGAGAGCTTATTCACAGCGAACTCAGCCGTCTGGCCGAAATCCTGAAGCTGAAAGCAAGGCAATATCGCAGCACCATCTGCATGGGGCGTTCGCATGGCATCCACGCCGAACCCACCTCTTTCGGGCTGAAATTTGCCCTCTGGTATGAAGAAACCCAGCGCAATCTGGCTCGTCTGGACAGCGCTATACAGGAAATCAGCGTTGGCCAGTTATCTGGCGCGGTGGGCAATTTTGCCCACATCAGTCCCACAATCGAGGAAATGGCCTGCAAGTATCTGGATCTCAGTCCGGCCCCCGTTTCCACGCAGGTTATTCAGCGTGATCGCCATGCCAATTTCCTGGGTGTATTGGCACTGATCGGCAGCCTTATGGAAAAGATCGCCCTGGAGATTCGCCATTTGCAGCGCACGGAAGTGCGCGAAGCCGAAGAGAACTTCGCCAAAGGCCAAAAAGGCTCTTCCGCCATGCCGCATAAGCGCAATCCCATCGTTAGCGAACAGCTTTGCGGTTTGGCCCGGGTGCTGCGTGCCAATGCGCATGCTGCCCTCGAAAATAACGCCCTCTGGCATGAGCGGGATATCTCTCATTCCAGCGTGGAGCGCATCATTCTGCCCGATTCCTGCATTTTAACTCATTACATGCTGGGTAAAACCTGCACTTTGATCGATAACCTGCTGGTTTATCCTGAAAACATGCTTAAGAACGTCGAAATTACGCACGGCCTGGTGTTTTCCCAAGCGCTGCTGCTAAATCTCACCAATCGCGGTTTCACCCGTGAAGAGGCTTACGCTTTGGTGCAGAGCGAAGCCATGAAGAGTATTGAAACCGGCTCAGACTTCCTTAGCGGCATTCTGGCCAATGCGGAAATCTCTGCCAAACTTGCCGAAAGCGAAATCCGGGATATCTTTTCATATGAGCGTTACCTCCGCAATGTGGATTTTATTTTTAAGCGCTGCGGAATAATCTGATACCAAGGAGTAAACATGGACAGAACTATAATGATCCTGATCGCCATTGCCCTGCTGTTGCCCTTCAGCCTTTTTGCCGACAAGGAAGGAGACCGCATCACGGGAGTGTGGTTCAATGGCGAACGCAGCAGCAAAATAGAAATATACCTCACCAAGAGCGGTACCTACGAAGGTAAAATCATCTGGCTGAAAGAGCCGAATGACGCTGCCGGAAAGGCTAAAACCGACACCAAGAATCCCGATGCCAAGCTTGCCAAACGCCCCCTTCTGGATATGGTGATCCTCAAAGGCCTTGTTTCCGAAGGTAAAACCAAGTATAAAAGCGGCAAGATCTACGATCCCAAGAGCGGCAAAACTTATTCTGCCAAAGCTGAACTTACTAATAATAACACCCTGGCTCTGCGTGGCTTTGTCGGCATATCCCTGGCGGGACGCACCGACACCTGGATCAGAACCACCAAATAAATATTTCCCATCAGTTTTAAACGGGGCAGCAGGCACCCGTCTGCTGCCCTGGAGGAAAAGTGCCCGAATATATCCTTAGCGATCCCAAGCTCTTATCCCAAATCAAGAAACTTCAATACCGCCAGCAAATGCCCCCGCTGGCGCTTCTTATAATCGGCTTTCTGATTAGTTTCATCATCCCCT
>JAGOGT010000204.1 GCA_017996595.1 Candidatus Cloacimonadota bacterium | reverse complement strand
CGTATTTAAAGAGATTGCGGTATTTGGCGCGCACCTGCTCATTAGTTTGCAAGAGCCGGGCGGCATAGAGCAGAATATCATCGAAATCCAGGGCTTGATTCAGCAGTAATTGCTGCTGGTAGAGGCGATAGATATTCAGGATGCCGGTGTATTCTTTGTCTTCCGTCTCCGGTCCCCTGGCCAGGTCTTCAGGGAGCTTCAGATGGTTCTTGTAGCGGCTGATCTTTCCCAGCACCCGGGGAATGGGATATTTCTGGGCATCGATGCCATGCTCCTTATAGATCTTTTTTAAGAGCGATTTCTGGGTATCATCGTCATAAATGGAGAAATTGGCCTTGAAGGGCAAAAAAGCAGATTCAAAGCGCAGGATGCGGGAACAAACGGAGTGGAAAGTGCCCACCCAAAGGCTGCGCACCGGGATGTTCAAAAGCCCTTCCAGCCTGTCCTGCAGCTCTTTGGCAGCTTTATTCGTGAAGGTTACAACAAGGATATTCCAGGGGGCGATGCCTTTTTCTTTGATCAGATAAGCGGCGCGGTAGATGATGCAGCGGGTTTTTCCCGAACCCGCTCCGGCAAGCACCAGGATGGGATTTTCAGTGCTGCTCACCACCTCATACTGACGCGAGTTCAGTTCCTTTTGATAATCGATATGGATCATGCTTAGGGGATGTACACCCACAAAGGTTCGGATTTGCGTCCTTCCAGATTGCCGCCCGGATAGCCTTTGTAGGCAGAAATGCGGTAATAATATTCTCCCGGCAGCACGGTATGGTCATTAGCGCTGCTATGCACGAATTCGGAGATTTGCACGCTATCCACCAGGGCAAAGGTGGCATAATACCCAAGTGCGCGGTAAATGTAATATCCGCTGGTATTTAAGGGACTGTTATCGTCCCAATTGATGGTGACGGTGCGGGGAACCTGGCCTGCTGCGGAGGACATGATGGAGATATTATTCACGGGGTCAGGCTCCGTTACCTCGCTATTGGCATTAGGATCGAGGGGATTGCTGCGCCTTAGCCCGCAGGACATGGAGAGCAACACCAGCAGCAGCAAGGCTGCCCTGATGAGGATGCGGAAAGTGGATTTGCAAGTGGTTGTGCTCATCAGAACCTCAGTTCCAGCCCGTTTGGGGTGATCTGTACCGGGCTTGATTTCTGGCGTTGAAGGATGTCTTCCCAGAGGTTTTCATTGTAATCCTCTGTCGATTGGATCACGTCGAAAATATTATAGATCCACACCACTGAGGCGAAGCCCAGGAGGATGTAGGTATATTGATAAGGGCCCTGGGCGTCCTTGTAATACCTCTCGATCTCCTCAATCTGGGTGGCGTTTTCATAGAGGCGGTAATTGTACATGGCCTTGTCATAAAAATACAGCGCACTGCCCAGCAGCAGCAATTCCGAGCCCAGGATGATGGTTCCCTTGGTATTAAACTTCGTGGAGAATTGTCCCCAGCCTGGCACCAGAGCACTTTTGATGATATTGGCATTGGTGGGTTGCGCTTCCAGTTCATAGAGCTGCAGCAGGTTCTGGCGATTCATGAGGTCGCTGCGATAGGCAAGGCGATCTTCATAATTCTTCCAGCCATACCTGGTGCTGTCGGAAAAGGCCTGGATGTCAAAAGTTTGAGCGCTAAAGGGGATGGCGGCCGCGATCAGCAGCAGCAGGGCTATCATCCGGGTGCAAAATAGATGCTTAAAAGATGCTCTCATTTCAGCAAGGCCTCCGAAAGTTTGTTCAGGGGAATGATGCTTCCATCGCGCAGATTTACCTGCCATATATAGAGATAGGTTTCATTGGGGGTGAGAATATCGTAGCGGGCTTCATATTTAAACTGGCCGGTGGACAGGAGAATTTGCCAGCCAGTGTCGCGGATTTGCGTGGCTTTATAGCGCTTCAAAAGCTCTTGTTTCTGGGCTCGCAAGCGCGCATTGAGCAGTCCGCCGCGATATTGATCGATAATTCTGCGGGCAAATCCGGCGGGGTTTTTGGCGGCATCCACCAGATTTTGCATCTGATTTGCCCTTTGGCGGTATTCGCTTTTGTTGTGGAGGCCATGGGCACGGTTATAAAGCACCAGGGCATCGGCATATTTTCCCGCTACTTCCAGCTTTTCGCCTTCGGCATATACTGCGGCAGCGGTCTTGATGTTTTCCTGGATGGTGAAAAGACGATTGATGGCATCCAGAGCAGGCTGGTAATCGGGAATGATGTCAAAGGTCTTGCGGTAGTAGGTAAGGGCATTTTCGTAGTCGCCATCTTCCAGAAAGCTATTGCCCTGCTGCACATACAGCGAGGTGATGCTTTCCAGGCGTTCCTGAATGGCTGCCTTTTTAGCAGGATAGTATTGGATGGCGATGCGGAACATCCTGTCTGCTTCGGCATAGTTCTGATCGGTGATAAATTCTTCGGCCTGGGCTTGATATACTTCCGAAATCTGCCGGTTCAGCCTTTCCACATCGCCCAGGGGGTATTTGGAAAGCTCAAAGAGGATATTCAGGGCGTCGGCATAATATTCCTGCTCAGCGAGGAGAGCAGCGTAATCCATCTTTCCGGGAATAATGGTGCTGATATCGGAGCGGGCCTGGATTTCGAAGGGATTATTGGGAAATTCATCGTAGAGGCGCATATAATCTGTCCAGGCGGCACTTTGATCCCTTAGCGTATTAAGAAAATACTCCATACGCTTAAAGAGGACTTCCGGAATCAGGGGACTGGCCGGAACCTCTCTGATGATGGAATCCCAAAAGCTCTTTGCCAGCTCTGGATCGTCTTTGCTGGCAGCTTCTCCGGCAAGAACCATGTATAGCATGGCCAAACGCAAGCCGGCAGCATCGGAATTGGCCAGCTTGTAAAATCTGATCGCCAGAGGCCAATTGTTACGGGCTACGGCGGCTTCGGCCAATTCGGCATAGCTGGCGGAACGCAGTAACTCTGCACGGGTAGCAATGGCACCATTATCCGCACTTCTCACCAGGTCGTCAAAGGCTTCGATAGCCGCGGCATAGCGTTTCTCTTTATAGAGGCTTTCCGCGCTTCTCAGGCGGCCTAGTTCGCATCCGCTGACCAGCAGAACCAGGAGGATGGGGAGAATTAAATGTCTTATTTTCATCGAGTTCTTTCCTGCTCAGATCCGGTAGGGGGTATTTTCCAGCGCGGTGCTGAAGATGGAGGGATCAAGCTCCTGCTCTCTTTGCATAAGGCTGGCGGATTTGCCATGAGTGAGGATTATCCTCTTGATGCCCAGGGAAGCCAATTTTAGCAGTTGCTCCACGTGCGGATGTCCGGCATCCACAATGGCGGTATGGGCGTCCTTTAAGAGCGGGGCGATGGATTCGGTGGTGGTAATATCGCCGGAATAGACAAGGGCTCCGGAGCTATCTTCGAAACGCAGGGACCAGGAGTGCATC
>JAGOGT010000202.1 GCA_017996595.1 Candidatus Cloacimonadota bacterium | reverse complement strand
GCCTACCACCATGAAATGTAGAGCGGGGCTCGCTGCCAAAGCCAGGGAAGCAGCCGAAATGAAATTGCGGTAATCCTTGGGGGGTACGATGGCAGCCACGGTTCCCACTAATATGGCATTGGGAGCAATCTTCCACCTGGAGCGAAAGTCCTCAGGCACGCTTACTTCATCAAACTTATGGATATCCACACCGCTGTAGATCTTGTGAATCTTGTTTATAGGGATGCCATCGGTTTCCATCAGCTTCTGCGTAGCCTCGGAAATGGCAATAATCGCCTTTAGCATCGGGCTTTTGTACTTGAAAGCGGAAAGAAAATTCCTGCCAATGGGGACATTCACTCTGCGCGTAGCTACCAGCATCACCGATGGATAAAAGAGCTTGGCAATGAGACCCCAGCCAAGCGCATGACTGCTATGCAGATGAAGGATATTATATTTGTTCTTATGCGCATAGATTGCCAGTTTCAGCCCTGCCAGAATATCTGCTTCAAAGCGGAAACGGATACATTTGCAATCAATCTTTAGCAACCTTAGTCTTTTCGAAAGTTCCGAGCCGGGATTGCAAACCAAGCCCGATCTATAGCCCCTTTCCAGCATTCCCAGATGCAAATACATGGCTTGCTGCTGGCCTCCACGCCACTGTAAATCCGGATCTACATGCAGTACTGCAGGCTCTTTCATCGCTTATGCTTGTACCAAATGCCCCAGGCAGAATTCTTGCAGAGCAGAAAGCCATGGTACCCATCCAGAAAACCCAGCTTAACTATGTACATCTTGATGAACTTATGAATGGCCAGCATCGCCGCAGTAAAGCCACTATACTTCTTCTGACCGGATAACAAGGCATAGAACCTGATCTTGCGGAAATGGCTCTCCAAGGTTGGATAGGTAAGATGATGCAGCAAATGCTTACAAAATCCCTGCTCTTGCTGCACTTTGATGCCCTCATGCACCATCTTGGCATTGAAGCCACCCTTAGTGCGGTTAAACACCCTTAAGGGCGCATCGCTTTGCCAGCCACAAAAGCGAATGGGTTTGCCAAGATAATACGACCTGCGCTTCAGATGCCAGGCCTTGCCCTCGAAATCCCTGGCCCGAAGCGAGCTTAGCTCATGTTGCAGCTCCGGACTAAGCCTTTCATCGGCATCGATGGATAAAATCCAATCATAAGCAGCCAAATCCACAGCTCGTTGCTTAGCCTTGCCAAAGCCCTCCCATTTATCCAGAGTAAAGACCTTTGCTCCCTGTTCCTTAGCCACTTGCAGGGTGTCATCTTCGCTGCCCGTATCCAGCACCACGATTTCATCCGTCCACTTCAGCGTAGCCAGGCATGCTTCGATATTGGCAATCTCGTTTTTGGTGATGAGTACAGCAGAAAGCTTGGCCATAGCTAGCGTTTCAGCAGCTTATAGTTCTTGAAGGTGCCGATGGGTCCGGTGAGCCTTTCCAATAGCGACAAAAGGCGCATCCCCAGCTTTTCATGCTTATGCAAATGCCTGCCCGGATTAGGCTTACCTCTGTATTGCAGTTTATCTGCCCAATTAAACAGCGCAATCCGCTCCTTCATCACCTGCGGATGCGTATCTTTAAAAACCTTCAGCCTGCATAAAGGGCCATAATCAAAGTAATCCGGAACGCTGGCATAATGCTTTTCCGCTTTGCTCTTGCCCCAATGCACCGAATCCAGCGCTTTATTCTTGTTGCGCATCAATTCCGGAGGGCGCACCCATCCATAATGGTAAATCCAGGCATCCACGCCTGCCACATTCAGCTTTCGGGTAGCCGTTTCCTGACGGGGATTATCGTAAAAATCAAACCAGCGAAAGGACTGCGCACTCTGATAGGAATGGATCTTTGGCAGATTGCGCACGATGCGGATTTCCCAGGGATACCAGCCATGCCCGCCATGATAATGATCATAATCTCCCCAGAAGTGCTTATAGTTAAAGAGCAAACCCTCTACCTGCTTATCATTTAGCAGTTCCTCACAACGAGCTTTGATGATAGGCAGATACTTTTCGTGCACCACTTCGTCAGCCTGCACATAAAACAGCCAGTCTCCGCTGCAGGCTTGCATGGCGATATCGGTTTGATAGCTGTTGATCATCCCCCGGTGGCAATACTTCTCTTCCCACACGGTATCGATGATCTTTACCCGGGGATCATCAATAGCCGCGATCAATTCCCGCGAATGATCATCCTCATCGCCTTTGCCAACCGCGATTACGAATTCATCACAGATCGGCAGAATGCTTTTTATGGCCTCCACCGTGGGATAATACAGCTTTTCACCATTGCGCACGAAGGAAAATCCACTGATCTTCATAAAACTTCCTTTAGCTTAGCTTTGCATCTGAATCTTATACAAATGTTGGTAACGGCTATTATTTGCAAGCAATTCCTCATGGCTGCCGATGCCCACCACCTTGCCTTTTTCCAGCACCACGATTTTATCGGCCTTAATCACCGTGGAAAGCCGATGCGCGATCATGATCACGGTGCGGTTGCGCGTGGCTTCATCAATGGCCTGCTGCACCTTTTGCTCCGAATCGGTATCCAACGCCGAAGTGGCTTCGTCGAAAATCAATATGGGCGGATCGGCAACTACCGCTCTGGCAATGCATAAACGCTGCTTCTGGCCTCCGGATAAGTCTGAACCCTTGCTGGCCAAAACATGAGCGTAGCTATCTCCAAATTCTTCGATAAACTCCGCAGCATTGGCAACTTTGGCAGCCTGGGCAATCTGCTCATCTGATACCTGTTCCTGGCTGCCATAGGCAATATTTTCCCTGATAGTGCGGGTGAAGAGAATCGAATCCTGGGTAACAATGCCAAACAGCCGGCGATAATCATCCAGCTTCAGACGGCGGATATCGATGCCATCTATCTCGATGCTGCCTTCCTTAACGTCGTAAAGCCGGTTAATGAGATTGGCCACCGTGGTTTTACCCCCACCGCTGGAACCCACAAAGGCAATCTTGCTGCCCTTGGGAATGGTCAAACTGAAATCCTGCAGCACATGTTTACCGGGCTTGTAATAGAATCCCACCTGCTTGAAATCAATGGAAGTGCTGAAATCCTTTTTGCTTATCGCATCGGGAGCGTCTCTCAATTCGGCCACACTGCTGAGCATGGGGCCAATCCGATCCAGCGACACCAGGGCTTTGCGGATCTCCGTATATACCTGCGACAGCACCTTCAGCGGATGCAACATGGAAAAAAGGGCAAAGAGAAAAGCCGTGAAATCACCCAGACTGAAACTTCCCCCGGGTTTCAAGATCAGATTGCCGCCGATTACGATCACCACAATCCCCGTAAGCGCAGAATTAATCTCGGCGATGGGGGTATTCAGCGCCGTGTATGATTGCGCCCGTTTCCACAGACGGAAATGCTTGTTATTAATCGTCTTATAGTT
>JAGOGT010000203.1 GCA_017996595.1 Candidatus Cloacimonadota bacterium | reverse complement strand
AAGCTACGATACCAGCCTGGAAAATCTCTCCCTTACCATGGAGGGTGGGCACACCCGTCGTCGCGTAGCCTATGCTGCTGATAGTACCGGGCATCAGATCATGGAAGCCCTTATCGATGCTTGCAAAACCAATCCCCATATCGATATCTTTGAAAACCGCATCGCCATCGATCTTATCACCCAGCATCACGTGGTGCAGGACGAAGGCTTCCTTCCCGGCATTTCCTGCTGGGGCGCCTACGTTCTGGATATTGCCGCACACCGCGTGGACAGCTTTAGCAGCCGCAAAACCATGATGGCCACCGGCGGTGCTTCGCAAATATACAGCCACAATACCAATCCCACGGTTTCCACGGGCGACGGCATGGCCATGGCACGGCTAGCAGGTGCCCGTCTGGCAAATATGGAATTCATCCAGTTTCACCCCACAGCCTATTGGAGCGCGGATGGCGATACATTTTTGATAAGCGAAGCGGTGCGTGGCGAAGGAGCTATTCTGCGCCTCAGCGATGGCACGCCTTTCATGGAAAACTATCATCCCAAGGGCAATCTGGCCCCCCGTGATATTGTTTCCCGCGCCATCGACAGCGAGCTGAAAAAGCGGGGCGAAAAGTTTTGCTATCTGGATGCCACCTCTATCCCCAAAGACGTTCTGCAAAACCATTTCCCCTTCATTGGCGGCAAGCTGGCCGAGCGAGGCATCGATTTCAGCACCGATCCCATCCCCGTAGCCCCGGCAGCCCACTATTTCTGCGGCGGCGTGCTTTCCACCATCGATGGCATCACCGATATCCGCAATCTCTTTGTGGCCGGAGAAGCAGCCTGCACCGGACTGCACGGTGCCAATCGGCTGGCCTCCAATTCGCTTTTAGAAGCCCTGGTAGTAGCCTATAAAGCCGGAAATCACCCTTCAAACCTGGAGGACGTAGCCTTCCCCCCCATTCCGGAATGGCACCTCATGGACGTTTACAACGAAAATGAATGGGTGGTGATCTCTCACAATCGCGAAATCATCGGCACCATCATGCAAGGCTATTGTGGCATCCGCCGCAGCCGCAGATTGCTGAAATATGCCCTCTCCCGCCTGGAAAACATCTATAACGAGATCAATAATTTTTATCAGCATAACGCCGTGCGCAAAGAAGTGGTGGAAACCAGAAACATGGCCGTGATCGCCATTGCCGTGGTTCGCAGCGCCCTGATGCGCAAAGAAAGCCGTGGAGCGCACTTCCTGGTGGATAATCCCGAAAAAGACGACAGGAACTATAAGCATGACACTATTATTTAGTGAGAGCCCTGCGGGCTGTGAGAGCTTCGCTGTGAGAGCAAGCTGTGAGAGTGCTTCGCGCTGTGAGAGCTTTACTGTGAGAGTTATACTGTGAGTAAGGGACTTTTCATCACCTTTGAAGGCATCGAAGGCAGCGGCAAAAGCACGCAGGTGAACCTATTGGTGGAATATCTGAAATCCCGCCATCTGCCTTACATCATTTCCCGCGAACCCGGGGGTACGCCCATTTCCGAAGCCATCCGCAGCATCCTTCTGGATCCCAAATATCAGGAAATGAAGCCCGAAACCGAATTGCTGCTCTATTCCGCCAGCCGGGCTCAACATACCGGAGAGCTCATTCTGCCTGCCCTGGCAGAAGGCAAGATCGTAATCTGCGACCGCTATTACGATTCCACCTATGCTTACCAGGGTGCGGCCCGCGATCTGGATTTCGAGCTCATCGATACCATCACCCGTTTTGCCACCTATGGCCGGGTTCCCGATAAAACCTTCCTGCTCGATCTGCCGGTGGAAGAAGGACTGGCCCGCATCACCAAACGCCAGCTCGATCGCCTGGAGCAGGAAAAAGCAGAATTTCACTGCAAAGTTAGACAGCAATTTTTATCCATTGCCAATAAATACCCTTCCAGATATATTGTCCTGAACGCTTCCGATACCAGGGAAGCATTGCAGCAAAAGATTATATCCGTTTTGCTTCCATACATAGGAGAGATAAATGATTAGACCAAATCAGAAGTACGCGCTGATCTCGATTATCAGCATCTGGGTGCTTAGTGCGCTGCTGCTTTTTGTAGCCACCAATGCCTACGCCCAAACCAAGCCCAATAGCTCCAATCTCTATTCTCAGATCCAGCTCTTCAGCGAAGTGCTGCAAAAGCTGAAACAGTACTATGTTACCGATCTCTCCGACGAAGAGCTCATCCAGGCTGCCATCGAAGGTATGCTGGGGAGCACCGATCCCCACACCAATTACTTCACAGCCGATGAATTCAAAGATTTCACCACCAGCACCAAGGGCGCTTTTGGCGGACTCGGCATCCAGATCGACAAAATCGGCGATTACATCACCGTGGTCTCCCCCATCGAAGGCACTCCGGCATACCGCATGGGTATCACCGCCGGCGATAGAATTGTGAAGGTAAATGGCGAATCCGTGGTAGGCTTCAGCACCGACGAAGCCATCAAACGCATGCGTGGCGACGTTGGCACCAAGGTGGAAATCACCATCAGCCGTCCCGGCCTGGCAGAACCCCTATCATTCGAAATCATCCGCGAAATCATCAAAATCAAAAGCGTGCCCTATAGCTTCAAGCTCGATAATGGCACCGGCTATATGCGCATCACCCAATTCAACGAAAACACCGTAACCGAGCTCCGCGCCGCTTTGCAAGACCTGGAAAGCAAGGGCATCAAAGGCCTCATCATCGATCTGCGCTTCAATCCCGGCGGCTTGCTGGATCAGGCAGTGGATACCGTTAATGAATTCATCGGCCAGAATCGCCTGGTAGTGGAAACCAAAGGCCGCACCGAAAACAAACAGCTCTACACCCGCTATAACGTTAAAGAACGCAGCTATCCCATTATCGTGCTGGTGAATGAAGCCTCCGCCAGCGCCTCCGAAATCTTTGCGGGAAGCCTGCAAGACTGGGATAAAGGCCTGGTGATGGGCAAGCCCACCTTTGGCAAGGGCAGTGTGCAACAGCTTATTCCCCTTTCCAATGGCAATGGCGTGAAGATCACCACTTCCTACTATTACATCAAAAGCGGCCGCTGCATCCATAAAATGAGCAACGACAAACTGCTGAAAGGCAAAGAGCTAAATAAGGAAGACCTGGACAAGGAAAAGGAAGATAACCTCACCCACGTTTATTACACTGCCAATAACCGCAAGGTTTATGGCGGCGGGGGCATCACTCCGGACATCACTTCCGAAAGCGATTTCCTCACCCTCTTTGGAGCCGAATTGCGCCGCAAGAACGTCTTCTTCAATTTCACCGTGGATTACCTCGTGGAGCATAATCACCAGATCGATGCCGATTTCCAGATTACGGATAAGATCAGGGATGACTTCCTGAGCTACGCCTCCAAGCAAGATATTAAATACACCCCTGCCGACCTGGACAGCAC
>JAGOGT010000201.1 GCA_017996595.1 Candidatus Cloacimonadota bacterium | reverse complement strand
CTTATAGAGGACGATGATGCAAGATAATGACCTGATCTTTGGGGGAGATTTCTTCGATCTGGAAGAAACTCTTACGCCCACCACCGATAAATTGCAATTGCGTGAGGGAGAGCTGCGTGAAGTGGCCGTACTCTTTGCCGATATCAGGGGTTTCAGCAGCATCTCCAATCTTTTTGATGCCGAAACCATCCACAAAAAGATGGATGAGATCATGAAGATGTTTTCGAAGTGCATCAGCTTCTATGGCGGCTTTGTGGATAAATACATGGGCGATGGCATCATGGCGCTATTTGGGGCGAAAAGTGCCAGCGAACAAGATACCGAACGGGCGGTGCTGGCAGCCATGAAGATGCAGCAGCAGCTGAAGCTCTATAATGCCCTCTTGAACCGCCAGCCCGGCTTTGAAAAGGTGGAGCTGGGAGTGCGGGTAGGCATCAATACCGGCCTGGTATCAGTTGGAAAGGTGGGTGAAGATCGTGAAGGGGATTTCACGGTGTATGGCCCCGAAGTGAATCTGGCTTCGCGCATGGAATCCAATGCCCCTGTGAATCGCATAATGCTGCCGGAAAAGACCTCCAAACTGGTTTCCCGCAGCATTGCCTTTGAACCGGCAGGACCCAAAACTGTGAAAGGTTTTGATGAACCCATCGAGTGTTTTCTGGTGGTGGGACCCAAGCTGGAAGGCTCTTTGCACCGGCGCAACCATGCCACTCGCTATATTGGCAGGGACGAAGAACTGGGCATTATGCATCAAACCCTGATCAGCAAAGGCGAAAGCCAACCCCGGATTATCGGGATTAAAGGGGAAGCAGGGCTGGGCAAAACCCGCCTGGTATATGAATTTGAAGAGGCGCATCAGCAGCAGGCGCGCTTTTTGCACGGAGCTTGCAGCGCCATCTCACCCTCACCCCTGAATCTTTTTACTTCGCTGTTTGAAACCCTCTTCCGGGTGCAGGTGAATGAACCTCTGGAAGCCAGGAAAGTTCATTTGGAGGAAGCCTGGCAAGCTCTGGAACAAGATGCCGATGCTGATGATATCCTGGCACTGAATGATATCAAAGCCCTGATCGCCTTTCTTTTGGAGATCAAAACTCCAGATGTACGCCTCAAGCAGAGCGGTGCGGATCTCTTAAATATCCTTTTTAGCGCTATCGACGTGCTTATCAATTACATAGTGAAACAAACTGCCCGCCAGGGCCAACCCCTGGTAATGGTGCTGGACGATCTACATTGGATTGATGAGGCTTCGGAACGAGTGCTGGAAAATCTTACAGGCAAGTTCAGCCGCCATCCTGATGCTCCCGATCTGCTGTTGGTGCTGATGTACCGCCTGGATTACCAGCTTCCCGCTTACTTTGCTAAACTCACCCAGGTGCAGGAAATCTCCCTTAAGCCCCTGAATGCAGAGCAGATAGAGAAGCTCATCGCCATCCATACGGGAGGAGTGAATCTGGACAAGGACACCATCGCCACGGTGATTCACCTGTCCGAGGGCAATCCCTTTTTCCTGGAGGAGTGGTGCAACTACATCGAAGATCTACCCTCTGATGAGCTGAAGAACTTCCCCGTGCCGCTTTCTTTGCATTCGCTGATCCTCTCCCGTTTGGATAAACTCCCGTCCGAGCTGCGTTTGGTGCTGCACAAAGCTTCCGTGATCGGGCAGGAATTCTTTGTGGAAATCCTGAAACATATCGAAGGCCGCCTCCATGATCCCACCGATATCGACAGCACTTTGGAGCTTTTGGAGCAGCAAAGCATGGTACTGCGCATGCTGGGTTTCGAGTATTCCTCATATTTCTTCAAGCATATCACCACCCGCGAAGTGGCCTACCAAACCATCCTTCTGGAGAATCGCAAAATGCTCCATCAGCTTTGCGGGGAGGCCATTGAGGAGCTCTATCCGGAGCGTAGGGAAGAATTTTGCTACGTTCTGGCCGAGCATTTCCACAAGGCGGGAAGGCAGGACAAGGCTATTTTCTACACCGAAATGGCGGCATTAAGCGCGGCACGCATCTACAATAACCGCCAGGCTTTGCAGCTCTATACCAATCTGCTGGAAATCCTGGGAGATGGGGAAGATGAGCATCGCCTGGCTATCCGTATGAAGATTGCCGATATCAAATGGCTTACCGGAGAGTGGAAAGAATCTGCCGAAGCAGCTAAGGCCATTCTGGAAGCAGCTGAATCCATTGCTGCTGACAGGATCAGCTTCGAGGCTCTGCGCTTTTTGGGCATAGCCGCTTTTTACAAGGGCGATCTGGAGGGTGCATTCCAGCGCTTTTCCCAGGCCATGGAGCTCGCCACCAAGCTGCAGGATCCGCTGCTCATCTGCGTTGCCACCGGTAACCTGGGCAATTGGCATTATCAGAAAAAAGAATATGGGCAATCCCGCGAAATGCACCAAAAAAGCCTGGCCATGGCCGAAAAGCTGGGGGATAAGCAGCGCATGGCCAAAACCCTGGGCAATCTGGGCCTCATCATGCTGGAGGAATCCCGCTATGATGAAGCGGTAGCCATGTTTCAACGTAGCTTGGAGCTTGCCGAGGCAAATCGCTATCTAAAAGAGCGTTCCACAGCTTTGGGCAATATCGGCTATGCCCTTATCCTGAAAGGGGATATGGATAGCGCTCTTCCGCTCTTAGAGCAAAAACTGAGCCTGGCCGGGGAAATGAATGACCTCCTGGAGCAGATCAAAGCTTTGGGCAATATCGCCACCATCCATATCGCAAAAAAGGATAGCGCCGCAGCGATATCCTCATATCAAAAGATTTACCGGCACCGTTTGTATCTGGGCGACGAAGCTGCCGCAGCCAGGGTGCTGGAACTGATTAGCTCACTAGAGAACCAGGCTTCACCAGTTTAGGCTTCCTCCGCCCTCGATTTCCATAGGGCTCGTCTCTTTCCAGATGCCCCTTTCCTGGGTTTTATTAAAGTAGAAATTGGTATTGATGAGATTGGACATCCAGGGCTGCTGCACCGCCAGGGTAGTTTTCTTCACTTCCGCAGCCACTTTGGGGAAGAGTGCATTGATCCCTTCGGGGGAACTGCTGATCTGCCGGATCAGTTCCCGCGTAAACAGGCTTACTTTTCCGGTGCTGGTGGCCACTCCCTTGCCGGGTTGGGCAGCGCTGAGAATCGCCTGATTTCCCACCGCGGGGCTAAGAGTTACAAAGCTTTTGGTGCTGGCCCTTATTCCCTTTATGCTCCAGGAGCGCGACGCTTCCAGGATGACAAGCGAGGAGATTGCTCCTTTCACCTTCTGCGTCAATGTATTCAGGCTATAGGCGGTATTGGCATAGGTCTGCACCGTGGAAAGATTCAGCCCTGCCGGAGCCAGGTAATTGATCCCATTCTGATTGGTGCCATGACCGCTGTAATATACCACTACCTCATCCAGGGGATCTATCTTCACCGCAAAGCTATCCAC
>JAGOGT010000200.1 GCA_017996595.1 Candidatus Cloacimonadota bacterium | reverse complement strand
TTGCAGTGCGCACCGGAACTCAGCGTAGCGGCATCGGCCGTGCCGATCACATCTGGCTTTCTCCACCCGGAGGACTATGGTTTTCCTTTGATATCTATTTACCCTATACCTTGCCCTCTTTTGCCTTATATACCGGCTCTTGCCTGCACAGGGGGCTGCTCGGTTTATTCACAAGCCTGAAAGGGCATTTATCCTTGAAGTGGACCAACGACCTGATGTATGATGAACAGAAACTGGGGGGGATATTGTGTCGCTACAATCAGCGCAATTCTCTTTATCAGATAGGGGTGGGGATCAATACGAACAATGCCATCGATCCCGATCTGGGCAAATTCGGAGCTATCGCCCTGAAAGATATCCTGGGTTTCAAGATCTCCAATGAATGGCTATGCCGGATGCTGATAAATGAAATGGAAGAGCATCTTGTAGAGGGCAGCAATGAACTTTCATTTCTAACTTATTGCAATGATAATCTCTTTGGTAAAGGGAGATGGGCTGTGGTGGAAATGGGAGGGCTGAAAACTCCCGCAGAAATCCTGGGTATCGATACCAGCGGAGCGCTCTTGATCAGAAAGGAAATGGGAGAGTATAACCGGGTGCATACCGGATCGATACTCTACTTCCTTGATCCCTCCAAGCATGAGGATACTTGAGGGGGCTCCCGATGGTTTTTCTTGACAGAAGAGACAGTTTGAAAACTTATGCGAAAAATAGATAATTCATGCGCCAAACATGGAGGAACAATGAATAAATGGTTGACTGTTGCGATGGTGATGATCCTCGTATTATCGGGGTGCGCTTCCAATCGCAAAGCAAGCGAACCTGAAACCAAAGACGCTGCACCCTATACAGGGATCGTAACCAAGGTTGCGGTATTACCCCTGAAAGCTATGGATTCCCAAAGTCGCTACATCCAAAAGATCCTTACGGTTCGCGACTTGGATATT
This sequence comes from Candidatus Cloacimonadota bacterium, assembly GCA_017996595.1. Classification (GTDB taxonomy): domain Bacteria; phylum Cloacimonadota; class Cloacimonadia; order Cloacimonadales; family Cloacimonadaceae; genus Cloacimonas. The sequence goes on along the minus strand of JAGOGT010000200.1, from coordinate 2,496 downwards.
GCCTTTGCCAAACATCCCGCCTACGATCTCTTGAATATGGATGAAGTGGCAGACCAATTCAAACTTTCCGGCTACCGCGATGTAGACGATCTGGAAACAGAAGAGATGACCGAGCTCGCCGAGATGACCAAATGCGACGTGTTGGCCATGGCCAATATCACTACCCTGCGCAGTGATTCATACGCAATCGCCATGCGTCTTTTCAGCGCTCGCACTCAGGAACTGAAGGCATTGAATTTTAACGTTAGCAAATTCAAAGAAGAGCGCTGGGAAACCCTCGACACCGCGTTGATGAAGGAAATAGACGGATTCATCTCCACTGAAGTGGATAAGATTTTCAATGTGGCTACTAACTACTATACCAATGCCAATTACCCCGAAGCCGAGAAGAACCTGAAGATGGCTATGGGCCTGAATCCGGATCTGAAAGATGCGCATTATTACCTTGGCGCTACCTATGCCAAAATGGGTAAAACCGACGATGCCATCCGCGAATTGAATTTGAACCTGGAAAAGGATAAAACTCACCAACAGTCTTTGTATCTCCTCATGGAAATCTATGAGCAGAAACAGCAGCCTATCCAACGCCTGGAAGTGATGGAAAAGCTTGCCACCTTGAATGAAGATGAAGAGATGTGGCTGGCCATCGGAAACCTTTATGCCGAAAATAAGAACATCGGTAAAGCCGAAGCTGCCTTAGGCGAAGCAATCAAGCTGGATGCCAATTTCGCCGTGGCCCGCTCACGTTTGGCCTTCCTGCTCTATGAAGAAAGCCGCTATGCCGATGCTATCCCGCACCTCGAATATGCCTTCGACAGATATCCCGAAAATGATTTGATCTCACGCCGTCTGGCCGTTAGCTATCAGCGCACCAATAGGGTTGCCGATGCCATCGCCAAGTACGAAACGGCTATCAAGAACAATCCCAGCAATCCGCAGCCTTATCTCAGCGTGGTTTCCCTGTATCGCATGCAAGCAAGCGACGCCACCGATCCCAAACAGGCTGCTGAATATAATGCCAAAGCTCTGGACATGATGAATCAACTGGTGAAAGCACAGCCCGATAATGCGCTGGCATACGTTAATCTGGCAGGGATTTATCTCGCTCAGAACAATTTCCCCCAAGCTGAAGCAAATTCCAATCTGGCGCTGCAAAAAGACCCCAGCCTCTATCTGCCCTTCGTGTATCTCAGCACCGTAGCTCAGAATAAGGGCACTGCCGATTACAACCGCTTTGCCGATCTGGAACAGCAGGCTGCCAAAGCTGTGGGCAGAAAAGCCAATACCCTGAAAAAAGACCGCGATAATGCCCGTCTTGCCGCCAATGCCAATTTCCGCAAAGCGGCGGATTATCTGAACCAAGCCAAGAGCCGTGCCACCGAAAACGAAGCGATCACCGATATCAATAACCGGCTGAGCAGAGTTAATAACCTTATCAGCCAATCCTCTGGATATTAATAGATAGTTAGCTATATATGCAAAAAGCCCGGACATGCTCCGGGCTTTTTAATATCTGGAGATTTCTGCCCCTATGTTCGATGAACGCAAGAGCTTGCATAGAACCTTCCAGCGTGCATTCAATCTACATCTGGAGAACAAGCAATGAAAATGAGAGGAGGTTCCCAAGAGGCGTGTTCAAGATCGATTGATGGGGTCTATGGAAGGCAGAAGCAAGCCCCGTGTCGAGTTTAACCTGAATAATGCAAGATTAACATGAGGCCGAGATAAATTATTGTTTATAGAGAACATATATGGCATCATGGACTTCAAAAGCATGCTGATCATTTTACGCGGCTTGAAGTCCGAATAGCCCATAAGATATTTTATAAGAAATAGTTAGTTTCGGCGATTTGAACTCCAATGCCTCAATTGAGTTGAAATAACCTGTAACCAGGCGACAGCGCCTATTGCAACCAGGGCAGTATGCAACCTTGAGATGACCATGTGATGACCGGGCATTTGCATGGGCATCACATGGTCATCACCTGATAAGAGTAAAAAAGAAAAGCTATTCTGGAGATTCCAGCGAAGCGAGGTGAAAAGTTGTGCGGTGCACCTGGCACATTCCGAAGCTTTGGATCATCCTGGCATGCATCGCGGTTCCATAGCCCTTGTGAATTGCGAAGCCATATTCCGGATACTTGTCATCCAGCTTCACCATCAGGCGGTCACGATGCACTTTGGCGAGGATGGAAGCGGCGGCAATGCAGGCATGAAGCTGGTCGCCCCTGATTACCGGAGTGGCCTTATCCTGAAGCGCAGGGGGAATGCGATTGCCATCGATAAGACAGATATCGGGAACAATATCCAGCTTGGCATAGGCCTTCTCGAAACCTAAAAGCGTGGCCTGGAGGATATTGTATCGATCGATATAGAAATTGCTGATCTCCACGATCGCATAGGCCAGGCAAGACGAAGTGATTTGTTCATAGAGCTTTTCGCGAGTGTTTGGATCAAGCTTTTTGGAATCGTTGATCCCTTCGATAGGGATATGGT
>JAGOGT010000199.1 GCA_017996595.1 Candidatus Cloacimonadota bacterium | reverse complement strand
CCCATAGATAGCGCTTTATTGAAGCAGATGACCGACATCATCGCCCATCGCGGGCCCGATGATGAGGGCTATCTATTGGCCAACGCGGCAAGCGGGCAAATAGAGCTCCGCTCAGGGCTTGATTCCCCGGAAGCAATTCGCAAGCTGCATCCGCTCTTTTCGCTGGATACCCGTGCTTTTCTGGGGATGGGATTCCGCCGTCTGGCCATTCTGGAGCTAAGCCCCTGCGGTCATCAGCCCATGTATGACGAGCAGCTTCAGCTGGCCATCAGCTTCAATGGCGAGATCTATAACCATCCGGAACTGCGGGAAGAACTTAGCAGCATGGGCTATGCTTTTAAGGGGCATTCCGATACAGAAGTGATTCTAAAAGCCTATCACGCCTGGGGAGAGGAATGCGTAAGCCGCTTTATCGGCATGTGGGCCTTTGCCTTGTGGGATGAAGCCAGGCGCAAGCTCTTCTGTTCCCGCGATCGCTATGGCATAAAGCCCTTCTACTATGCTTTGCAGGGATCAATGCTCTATTGGGGCAGCGAAATGAAGCAACTGCGCTGTGCCCCGATCGACACAAGCCTGAATAATCCCATGATCTGGCGCAGCATGAAGATCAACGCGCTGATGGTTTATAGAGATGAAACCTACTGGCAGGGGATTCACGCTTTGCAGCCCGGGCATAATTTGATAGTGCAGGAAGGCAAGCTGGAGATAAAGCAATATTATGGCTTAAACCCAAGTGATTTTGAGAGTTCCACGCTTACTCTTGAGAAAGCAGTTGCTAAGTATCAAGATATCTTTCAGCAAGCCATCACTTTGCAGATGCGCAGCGATGTGGAAATCGGAGCCAGCCTTTCCGGCGGCATGGATTCCTCCGCCATTGTGGGCATGGCCTCCCGCTTCGTTACCACGCCACTGAAAACCTTTTCGTCCTATTATGCCGATACTCCGGAATTGGATGAACGTCTCTGGATCGAAAAGATCAATAAACACATCAAAGCCAGCGCGCATTTGGTGTCTCCTTCGGCCAATGATGCCACGCGGTGGTGGGAAAAAGCCATCTGGCTGAATGATTTACCCATTGCTGCCGGCTTTGTATCTCAATATGCGGTGATGCAGGAATCGCACCGGCAAGGCGTGAAGGTGCTGCTTTCGGGGCAGGGTTCGGACGAACTGCACGGCGGTTATAAGCATGCGGCCTATCGCTACTTTGCGGATATCTTGCGCAGCGGCAGGTTTGGCTCCTTATCCAGGGGTCTTTTCCCCTATCTGAAAGGGCAAAGCGGCATGGGTAAGCTTGCCAGCGTGGCCAAAATCGGGTTTAGCGCTTTGCTGAAGGAATCGCAGCTCTATGATCTGGAATTCAAGTATTACCGCTTTGAGCCCTTTAATAATGAATTCATCCAGGCCGCGCAACCCGAAGGTGATGAAGCCATTCTGGATGGGATTACGGATCTAAAAAGCTCACGCTTGTCCAATTTCCTGTATAATATGATGAATACCACCTCGCTGCAAACGCTGCTGCACTTTGAAGACCGCATCTCCATGGGGAATTCCGTAGAAAGCAGAGTGCCCTTTTTGGATCACCGGCTGGTGGATTTTGTCTTCAGCCTGCCTTCCCATTACAAATTCAAACCTCCCTATACCAAGATTTTGCATCGTAAGGCCATGAAGAAATATATTCCTGATGCCATCTACCGGCGCAAGGACAAGGGTATCTTCTCTTCGCCCTTCTATCAACAATGGATGCGCCGCGAACTGAAAGGCTACATTGAGGATATCATCCACAGCCCGGCCTTTCGCAATCGCGGAATCTGGAACGTGCCCAAGATCAACAAGCAATGGCAGAAATATCTAAGCGGCGCGCAACAGCCTGCAGAGATGCTTTATAACGTTATTTCCCTGGAATTATGGTTCCGGAGCTATTCCGGCCAAGGAGTATCATGAAACACCTGATGATCATAAATATCGTGCTGATCCTGTTGATAGGCCTCAGCGGCTGTAAACTGGTGAAAAAGCCCCGTGTGGAGAAGATTCAGGACATCCGGGTGGGCGAAATCAATCCCGATAAGAGCACCCTGAAGCTGTCGTTGATCGTGCATAATCCCAATTGCTATAAGATTCGCCTGCAAAAGCTGAATGTGAATCTGCTGAATAAAGACCGTGGTAAAGTGGGCGAAGCCAAACTAAGCAAAGAAGTTACCATTCCCAAGAAAGCATCGGTGAATATCGATTTTACCGTGGAACTGGATACCCGGCCGGTGGTGAAAATGGTTAGCAGCATCGATCAGCAGGTGCAATTCTTCGTGGTGGGCGAAGGCAAGGGCAAGGCTATGGGCCTATCCAAGAAGTTCAGCTTCGATGAGCCCTATTCCCTATCCCTGAAAGAGCATCTGGAGACTCTGCTCAGCCGCTTCACTGCGCAGGGACAGAGCCTTTTCAAAATCCAGAAGACCTCCGTAGAAAAGATCGGCATTGGGCAAACCGAACTGCACGTTAGCTTTATGATTCTGAATCCCTATGGGCTGAGCTATAACCTGAAAGGCTTCCCCTCGGAGCTATATGTAAATGGCAAATCCGTGGGAAGTGGCAATATCAGCAGTCAATTGCGTTTTGATGAGACCATCTACTCCAAAGAAGGAGTAATGATTTTCAAGCTCAGCAACCTGAAATCGGTGTTGGGAGCATTGAAAGGCGTATTCAAAGGCGAGGTGGCCTACCAGGTGAAAGGCAAGGTGCTGATCGACGCCCTGGGCATGGACATCTCCAAGCCCTATCAATATGACGGCATGATCCCCCTTAGCCTCTGGGAAATGCTGCTAAACTGAGGAGCATAGATGCAACGCATATTCCTCCTGATAATCCTGCTGCTGCCCTTGCTGCTGATAGCACAAACTTCCGCGGAGAACGAAACCATTCCCGGCGAAACGGCTCAGGAACAGCAGCCTGACTATCCCGAAGGCACTACGTTCGGAATGGAAGGGCAGATGGGAGCGGTTACCATCGATAATACTGCCTATACGCAGCTGCGGCTGTTGCCTCAGATCATGCTGGGAAAATTCGGCTTCGGTTTGGATATCGACTTGCTGGTGGATAAAGATGGCAATATCCGCAAGGAGGACTGGGACGAATGGCAGGATTACATCAATAAAATCTACTACGTTAGCTATGGCAGCAAGCTGGATAAATTCTACGCCAAATTCGGAAGTATTCCGGATTATACGCTGGGGCATGGCCTGATCTTCGATTATTACTCCAATATGCTGCTCTATCCGGGGGTGAAAAACGTGGGGGGTTATGCCGGAGTGAATCTGGACATCGCAGGCTTGGGCTTCGAGGGCTTCACGCACAATCTGCATGAGAATAAGATCCTGGCCCTGCGTGCTTTTGCCAGCCCCTTTTCGCTAATCAATACTCCTTTTCTGGAGAAGCTGAGCCTGGGGATCAATA
>JAGOGT010000198.1 GCA_017996595.1 Candidatus Cloacimonadota bacterium | reverse complement strand
CTTCCAATACTGCGATTAAGAACTATATCACGGCGCAGTATAATAATCCCGCAACCCGTCCTGATTTTGTAATCCTTTTAGGAGATACCACCGGTAGTTTTGCGATTCCCACCTTTGTGGAAAGCTGGTCCAGCTACGGCGGTGAAGGGGATTATCCCTACACTCATCTTGCTGGTAATGACTATTTGGGTGATGCCTTCATCGGCCGTATTTCTGCCGAGAATATCAGCCAGATCGATGTGCTTTTCAACAAGATTTATGCCGTGGAAAAGAACATCAATATCGATGGCACCGCTGCCTCCTGGCTTAACAGGATGGTTCTGGTTGGCGACCCCAGCTCCAGCGGCATCTCTGTGAAATATGTAAACAAATTCATCAAAGAGCTGGCTTTCCATCACAATCCGGAATATACCTTTACCGAAAACTATACGGGCAGCCCCGGAAACGCCATCAATACTGCTATAAACCAGGGAGTTGGTTTCTTCAATTATCGTGGTTACATCGGCACCAGCGGATGGTCGCCCGGAGGTAGCCTGATAAATGGTACCAAGCTTCCTCACGCTACGATCCTGACATGTTCCACTGGTAACTTTGCCAACGGCACAGCCACATCTGAAGCCATGATGCGTTTGGGAACTGCCGCTGCGCCTGCAGGTTCAGTTACTGCCTTTGGTATGGCCACCAGCGGTACGCATACTTTGTTCAATAACTGTCTGGCAGCCGGAACCTATGATGGTATTTATTCTTACGGAATGCGCACCATGGGTGAAGCCTTGCTGAATGCCCGGCTCTATATCAAGCAAGTGTATGGCGCCAGTCACGATACTCAGGCGAATTACTTTGCTCACTGGTGTAACCTGATGGGTGATCCCACGGTGGAAGTTTTCACCGGCATCCCCGGAGCTTTAACCATCGTAGCGGAAGATTCCATTCCCATGGGCACCAATCTGATCGATATCCAGATTCTGGATGATCTTGGCAATCCCAAAGAGAATGTAACCGTTACCCTCTTCAGTGCTGCCACCCAAACTGTGGTAGCCAAGGGCTTCACCGATGCAGCCGGAAATATCAGCCTCACAGTTCCCGGCGGCATGCAAACCGATTTGCTGGTTACGGCCTACCAAAAGAATTGCAAACCTTCGCAAATGAACATTGCTGTGGATGCGGCAGGCTCGCTGGTTTTTTATGAAAAACAGATCTATGATGATGGCACTTCGGGCAGCAGCGGTAATTCCGATACCTTTGCCGAAGCTGGTGAAACCATCGCTCTTAGCCTGATGATCAGAAACAGCACTGCAACAGCTGCTCCCGCCACCACTGCTACTCTTACTTCTGAAGATCAGTTGGTTACCATTTTGCAGGGACAAAGCACTTTTGCCGCCGTGGAAGCAGGCCAAACTACCTCCAGTGCCAGTAACTTCCTTTTTACCATTAATTCCAATATCGAACCCCAGCATGACATCCGTTTGGTGCTTACCTTAACCGATGACGCCCAGCAGCAGTATCCTCTGGTGTTCCACGTTACTGCCTATAATGCCAATCTTGCAGTGGAAACTCATTCCGTTCTGGCCGGTGGCAATGCCATCCTTGATCCTGCGGAAAGCGGCATGCTGAATATTGGCGTGAAAAACAATTCCATCTTTGGAGTGCAGGATGTATATGCTGAAATCAGGTCGCTGAATGACTTGGTCTCGGTAACTGATTCCTTGTCATATATCGGTGCTATTCCTGCCGGAGCAATTGCCACCACCATCGATGGCTTTGGCATCTTTGCCCGGGCGCTGCTAATCCCCGGAATGCAGATGCCGATCAGAGTGCGGCTATTTAATAGCAGCGGTTTTGAGCAATTCTCCAATTTCATCATCCCGGTGGGTACGGTTAACCAAAATACCCCTCTGGGTCCTGATGCTTACGGATATTTTATCTACGACGTAACGGATACAAACTACAGCGATTGCCCCAGCTATGAGTGGATTGAGATCAATCCTGGCGACGGCGGTCCCGGAACTCAAATTCCTGGTTTCAGTGATGCTGGAAGCTCGGGCGACGAAGGTGATCAGAATGGCGCCGTATCCATCCAGGTGGTGGATTTGCCTTTTGCCTTCCCCTTCTATGGTGTTCCCTATAATCAGATCACCGTGTGCACCAATGGCTTCATCGCCATGGGCGTAACCGAAAACCCGGAGTTTCGGAATTTCCGCCTTCCGGGTGGAATGGGGCCGTCCCCGATGATTGCAGCTTTCTGGGATGACCTGTGCATGATCCAGGATGCCGGTATCTTTAAATATTACGATGCCGCCGACCACAAATTCATCATTCAATATAATAAAATGCGCAATGGCTATAACCGCACCAGCCTGGAAACCTTCGAAGTGATCTTCTACGATCCGCTCTATCATCCTACTTCCATGGGCGACGGAATGATCAAGATCCAATATAAGGACTTCAATAATGTGGACGTAGGTGGTGGCGGTTATTCCCCCGTGCATGGCAATTATTGCACCATCGGCATCAAAGACCATACCAATACCCGGGGTCTGGAATATACCTTCAATAACCAATATGCCCTGGCTGCAGACCCTCTTTCCAGCCAAAAAGCCCTGCTGATCACCACTGCTCCTGTACTTCACGAGAATGCCTTCCTGGTGCTCGATGAACTCATTATCAACGATCCCAATGGCAATTCTCTGGCAGAACCCGGAGAAACTATCGATATCGGGGTAAAGCTGATCAACCTGGGCTTGAATCCTGCCGTGGATGTAGTAATTACCGCCAGTGAATCCAGCGATTGGGCTTCTCTCATCAATGGCGGCAGCGAATATAACGACATCCCCGGAGATGCCAGCGCCGTAAATCTGGCTCCCATCTCCATGATGATCGATATCAACTGCCCCGAAGGGATCGTGATTCCCATTGTATGCACCGTTACCATCGCAGGAAACAGCTGGGTTTATCCGGTTTCCATCACTGTGCACAAGCCTTCGCTTCAGGTGAGCGGGTTCTATATGAACGACACCCTGGGCAATGGCAATGGCCTCATCGAACCGGGTGAAACCATCGATTTGATCATTAACTATCATAATAATAGTGATCTCTACGCCGGTAATATCACCAGCAACATCATGTGCCTGTCGGAATTTGTTACCATTACCAATCCTTCCATCATGCTTCCGGGCGTTCCGGTGGATGGTATCTGCCAGGCCGTGTATCAATTGCAAATCTCGCCCAATGCGATCGTGGGAAATAACGTTACCTTCTATCTCACCTATCTGGGTGATCTGGTTACTCCGCATAATGAACAACTCGTGCTCAGTATCGGAACCACCGGCATGAACGAGGATTTCGAAGGCGATAATGGCAATTTCGTTCCCGTTCCCGCAAATTACGCCTGGGAATGTGGAAGCTCATCGCAAGCCGGAAGCCACTCCGGAGTGAATGTATGGGGCACCAA
>JAGOGT010000197.1 GCA_017996595.1 Candidatus Cloacimonadota bacterium | reverse complement strand
ACCGCCCAGTGATGGCTATGAACAAATGAAAAAAGCCTATGATGCAGGCTGGGCAGGCGGAATCATGAAACCCGCCTTTGATAATCTGGACATCCACATCCCGGGAGAATATATGTTCAGTTGGGGTGAGGGAAAAAAGACCTTCGCCAATTGCGATAACGTCTCCGAGCACCCCCTGGATAGGGTTTGCGAGGAGATCGGCCGTTTGATAAAGGAATATCCCGACCGGCTTAGCATGGCTTCCACAGGCGGTCCTGTAACCGGAGATGACGAAGCGGATAAAGCTGGCTGGCAGAGCAATACAAAAAAGCTGGAAGCAGCCGGAGCGATGGGCATCGAATACAGCCTATCCTGCCCTCAGGGTGGAGATGGAACCCATGGCGACATCGTAGCTCAGGATCCGCAGTTAACTGCCAAGATCATCGATTGGGTGATGCAAATCAGCGATCCCAATATCCCCAAGCTCTTCAAACTTACCGGTGCGGTAACTGCCATCTACCCCATCATCAGTGCGGTGAAAGGCGTTTTGGACAAGTATCCCGGCAAGAAAGCAGGAGTTACCCTGGCCAATACCTTCCCCACTTTGGCATTCCGGGAAAGAGCAAACAAGCCCTGGGATGAAGGCATCATCGTAGGCATGAGCGGAGAGGGAGCGCTGAATATCAGCTATCTAAGCCTGGCCAGGGCTTGCAAGCTGGGCGTATTTGTTTCCGGCAATGGGGGAGCGATGAGCTACCTTGATGCGGCTAATTTCCTTGCTTTGGGAGCTGGCAACGTGCAATTCTGCACCATTGTGGAGCGCTTTGGCTATGGCATCATCGATGAACTGAAGATGGGGCTCTCGCACCTCATGGAAGCAAGGGGTATCAAGAGCATTGATGCCCTGATCGGTATCGCTCAGCCTAATCCGGTTACCGATTTTATGGATCTGCCCAAAAAGAGCAAGAGTTCTGCCCTGAGCAAGGATTTATGCCAGAAGTGCGGAAATTGCACCCGCTGCCCTTATCTGGCCATTAGCCTGAATGAGGAAGGCTATCCCGTGATCGATACCGACAAATGCGTGGGATGTTCACTCTGCACTCAGCTTTGTTTTGCCGGAGCGCTGTATATGAATCCCGATAAGTAGCTATAAATTTGAATGATGCAATTGGAGTTCATGAGGCCTATACAAACTACTGCCGATAATATGCTTATGTGGCCTCATGGACTTCAAATGCATTCTTAAAATTATTCAAGGCCTTGAAGTCCAAGCCGCCCATTAGACACATAATTAGACTTAGTTAGTTTAGGCGGCTTGAACTCCAATCCCTTATCTGGATTGGCTATTCTTTTTGATCTGCGCGGTGGAATCCCTTACATAGAGGGGTTCCAGCGCAGCCAGATCTTGCTTGATCAGCTTTTCCGGCAGTTTATTGCCCAAAGAGAACAGCCCTGCCGCATTGGGAGTATAAAAGAGGGGATCGAGCCGGCAATACTTCCTTTTTGCTTCATTCAGGATCGGCATTACCAGCGGCGTACCGCTTCCGCAAAGGATGAAATCATCCATCTCCAGCGCTGCTAAAACTTCCGGCTTGCCTACCTGCGGAGCCATAAGCTCCTTTAGCTCACAATCGTACAGCGCATAGTAAACTTCCTTCATCTTGGCATCAATCACCGCCAGGATAGGCTTATCCAGACCGGATGCTCCAAGCGCGGCAAGTTCCAGCGAACTAAAAGCAAAAAGCGGAATATTCAGCCCGAAAGCAATGCCCTTGGCAGTAGCCAGACCAATGCGCAAGCCCGTAAAAGAGCCAGGACCGCTGCACACATATACTTCCTGCAGCTCTTCCCGCCTTACGCTACAAAACTTCAAGGCATGATCGATAGCCGGCATCAGGGTTTCGCTATGCGTGATGCGGATATCGAAAAACGCGGAGTATAAAATCCTTTCCCCAGCAGTCAAGGCGATCGAGCCGGAGCTGAGGGTGGTGTCCAGAGCGAGTTTCAATTGCCTTTGCTGATCCAGTCGTCGTATAGTTTTTCGAAGGTGAGCTTATGTTTGGCCTCATCGGCAGCCAAACGCCTGAAGAGGGTGGCAATTTCCGCATCGGGGAATTTCAGGCTCATTTCGGAATAGAGCTTAAATGAGGCTTCTTCCCGTTTCATGGCCTTTATCAGGATATTCTGATAGCTCAAATCCAGCTCTTCCGGTTCCGCGGTGAGGTATTCGCTGATCTTCAAATTGGGTATTCTCTGGATATCTTCGGGTTTAACCCCGGTTTGGCGCAGCTTTTCGATCACCACGATATGCCCCATTTCCATGGCTTCCAGTTCCTTCAGCATGGTTTCGTGCTCTTTGAACTTAGCTTCAGCCTGTAGATCACGATAAAATTTCACCGCTTCCTGCTCTCTGGCCACCGCGAAATCCAATATGGCATTATAATCTTGAATATTCATTATTCCTCAATATCCGTTGTTAATCTAGTCTCCAAACCTGCACATAAAGTGAGGCCGGACAGAGCATTAACTGTGTCCGGCCGATATCATTTTGTTAGTCTAGTGGTTCGAACATGTCTTTGCCAACGCCACATTCCGGACAAACAAAATCTTCGGGAAGTTGTTCGAAAGGAACGTTATCGTTGTCAGCCGGATCATAAATCCATCCGCAGGCGATACACTGATATTTTTGCATGGTCTCCTCCTTGCTTTGTACTTAGTTAATAAGTTTCCTTATGTACTTCAAAATAACTCTGGGGGTGATTGCAGCAAGGACAAATTTTCGGTGCATCGGTGCCCTCATGGATGTAACCGCAATTAATGCACTTCCAGAATAGCTTTTCATCTTTGGAAAATACTTTCAGGTTCTTGATATTATCATAGAGCTTGCGGAACCGCTTTTCGTGCTCTTTTTCCACTTTTGCCACCAGTCTCCAGGAAAGAGCAATCTCTTTGTAGCCTTCTTCTTCGGCAATTTCGGCAAACATCGGATAGAGCTCGGTCCATTCTTCCTTTTCGCCATTGGCAGCATATTCCAGATTCTTCAGGGTGCTTTCCGGGCTCCAGGCCACCGGATAGGAGGCCATCAAATTGATCACCTGACCTTCCAAACCGTTGTTTAAGAGATGTTTAAAGAACACCTTGGCATGCTCTTTCTCATTTTCGGCAGTCTCGGTGAAGAGATTGCAAATCTGCTCATAGCCTTCTTTCCTGGCAGTTTTGGCTGCATAGATGTAACGCATCCGGGCTTGAGATTCTCCGGCAAAAGACTTCATCAGGTTTTCCGCGGTTCTGGTTTCTTTGAATGACATATCTTATCTCCTTACTATACTTTCCAAAGTCCGTGCAAGTTGCAATATTCCCGCACTTCGAGCACTTTTTCTTTCTTCACGGGGAATTTGCATTTGGGCTCCATGCCGGGTTTCAGTTCTTTGCGATACACTTTCTTCGCAGTAAGCACTTCAATAAAGGCAATATAGTGCTTCTCTTCCATGGGATGAGCCACACTG
>JAGOGT010000196.1 GCA_017996595.1 Candidatus Cloacimonadota bacterium | reverse complement strand
AATGCCATGCTGCAAAAAGACCTGGAAACGGATATGGTGATCGGCAATTCCCTGCCGGTGCAGGCCTTGCTGAATAAAATCAAGAAGATTGCCAAGCTGGATACCATCGCTTTGATAACCGGAGAAACGGGGGTGGGTAAAGGGGTTTTTGCTGAACTAATCCACCGTAACAGTCTGCGCAAAAGCCGGAATTTTGTTTCCGTGAATTGCGGCAGTCTCACCGAAACTCTTTTGGAAAGCTTGCTCTTTGGGCACAAACGAGGTGCCTTTACCGATGCTTTCCGCGACAAAATGGGCTATTTTCAGGAAGCCAATGGCGGCACCTTGTTTCTGGATGAAATATCCGAAACTTCCCTGGCCTTTCAGGTGAAGCTGCTAAAGGTTCTGGAAACAGGTTGCTTTCGTCAGGTGGGAGGAGATCATGACATCCATACCGATGTGCGGGTAATCGCAGCTTCCAATAAGGATATCCGCGAAGCCGTGGATAACGGCACTTTTCGCGAAGACCTTTACTATCGCCTGAATGTGATTCGCCTGCATATTCCTCCGCTAAGGGAACGCCGGGACGATATCAAGATATTGGCCAGCACCTTCACGCAGGAATTCTGCGCCAAGTATCAGAAAAAGGAACTAAAGCTCTCTCCCGGGGTGCTCTCGATCCTTTTAAACTATGAATGGAAGGGAAATATCCGCCAATTGCGCAATGCCATCGAGCATGCGGTGATCCTGGCCGAACACAATGTGATTCAGCCCGAAGACCTGCCGGAAACCATTCAGGGGAACCATGTGAATGGCAATGGCAAAGCTGGGCTCCAGGAACTGAGCGATTGGAACCTGGCCAAAAAGGAATTTTCGCTGAACTACTTAAAGAATTTACTTGGCCAATGCAAGGGGAATCTCAGCCAGGCCGCCAGGATTTCCGGCATTACCAGAGAAAACATCTATCGTAAATGCGTGCAGCTGAGTCTGGATCACACGCAATTCCGAAGCACCTCCAAGCCTGAAAGTAATCGGAGCAACACATGAAAACACAGTGGAAGATCTCTCCCTATCTCTACATTCTCCCGGCCTTCGTGCTACTCTTTGCCTTTCGCCTGATTCCGATCGTAATGTCATTCGTAATTAGCTTTTATGACTGGTCGATAAAGGGGACGGGTAAATTCATCGGACTTCTGAATTATGCCAATATGATGGGGGACGAGGTATTCTGGCAATCGATGGGAAATACCTTCTGGTATGCCGTGATGGTGGTACCTGCCAGCATCGTGTTCTCGCTGCTTTTTGCCGTTTTGCTGAATCAGATCAAGGGGCTCAAAGGTCTGTTCCGCACCGTGTATTTCATGCCCTATGTTACCTCCCTGGTAGCGGTGTCCATTGTCTGGAAGATTATCTTTAATGAGCAAACCGGGCTGATGAATACCATGCTGGGTTGGATTGGCATCGAGCCGCAAAAATGGCTGTCCGAATCCAGGGGCATCTTCGAGATTTTCTTTACGGGGATGGGAATTAGCCTGCCCAAGATCCTGCATGGGCCCTCTCAAGCACTGTTTGGCATTATCATTATGACGGTGTGGAAAGGCTTGGGCTATAATACCATCATCTACCTCTCGGGCTTGCAGAATATCTCCAAGGTATATTACGAAGCTGCAGAAGTGGATGGCGCCAGTAAACTGAAACAATTCTCCAAGATTACCCTGCCCCTCATCTCCCCTACTACATTTTATGTGCTGATTATGACCACCATTGTCAGCTTCCAGGCCTTTGCCCAGATCTATTTGATGACGGATAAGGGCGGGCCGCTGAATACTACCAAGCTGATTGTATATTACATCTATGAAAAAGGCTTCGATACCCTGGATATGGGTTACGCCAGTGCCGTGGCCTTAGCGCTGTTCCTGCTGATCCTGGGGCTTACCATTCTGCAACGCCGCATCGAAAAGCACGTGAATTACTAGGAGGAGAGATGAACGAAAAAACACGCATGACGATTATCTACTCAGTTCTCACCGTATTCGGACTGATGATGATCATCCCCTTTATCTGGATGCTCTCCACCTCTTTGATGACGCAATCGGAATTCAACAAGCATGAATCCACCTTCATTCCCAAGGAAAGATACCATGTATGGACTGAAGGAAAAACAGAGCATCGCGTGCTGCTGGTAACCGAAAAAGAAGATAAAAGCATCATTCACATCCTGGACAAAGAAGGCAAGATCATTCAGGAATACAAGGAAGTACCCTCCAGCCAGGTTAAACAGGTGAAAAAAATTCCCAGCCTGCAGTGGGGCAATTTCCGCAAGGCCTTCCAGAAAGTTCCCTTCGCCATATATTTTGGGAATACCCTGTACGTTAGCTTCATCTCCCTGATCGGAGTGCTCATCACATCCATTCTTGCAGCCTATGCCTTTGGGCGGATGCGCTTTGTGGGGCAGGATTTCTTCTTTTACCTGTTCCTCAGCATGATGATGGTTCCCGAACCGATTTATCTGATTTCATCTTATGTGCTGCTGGATAAGTTCCATTGGCTGGATACCTATTCTGCGTTGATTATTCCCTGGTGCGTGAATATCTTCACCATCTTCCTCTTTCGTCAGCATTTCAAATCCCTGCCGCAAGAGCTTTTTGACGCTGCGGCGATAGATGGCTGCAGCACCTTCGGAATGCTGTGGAGAGTGGTATTGCCCCTATCCAAATCCGTGATTGCCACTGCCTCGGTATTCTCGCTGATTGGAAGCTGGAATAGCTTTATGTGGCCTTTGGTAATGACCAATAGACCCGAACTGCGGGTATTGCAGGTGGGACTAAGCTATTTCAATCAGGAAGCCTCCACGCAAACCACCTTGCTGATGGCTGCTTCCACCTTTAGTATCGTACCAATCTTGATTATATTCTTCCTCGCTCAAAAACAGATTATCGCCAGTTATGCCAAAGCCGGCTTGAAAGACTAATAAGGAGTTTACAAAGTGAACGAATCTAATATCAAGCAAATGAAAGCTCAGCAAACAAAGCTGAAGAAAATCCCCACCAAAGATTACGCCAAACCGGCTCCTCCGAAAGTAGCCGATATCGGCATCTATAAACCCCAGGTCATTGTTCCCTATAAATACAACCGCATGATCGCCTTTGGTCTCTTTCTCTTCACTTTGGTGATCTATATGCTTACCCAGGCCAGAACCATGTCTTTCTGGGACAGCGGCGAATATGCCACCTGCAGTAGTATTCTGGGAGTGCCTCATCCTCCGGGAAATCCATTTTACATTGTCTTTGGCAGAGCGATGGTAGCCATCTTTGGCGGTTTTGCCTCGCATGCAGTGATTACTGCTTTCATCTCTTGCCTGGCCAGTGCGTTGGCTGTGATGTTCACCTATTTGATAACTGTTCAGTTGGTTAGCATGTTCAAAGTGAAAAGCTGGGAAGCAGCCTTTGCAGGCATTATTGCCGCGCTCTATACTGCCTTTGCCTTCACTTTCTGGATGAATGCCAT
>JAGOGT010000195.1:1279-3499 GCA_017996595.1 Candidatus Cloacimonadota bacterium | reverse complement strand
CCCTGGGAAGGCATTGATGAAGATCCCGTTACCGGCTCTGCGCAGACCTTTCTGGCTCCCTATTGGGCTGCCAAACTGGGGAAGAAAGTATTAAATGGCTTCCAGGCATCCCAGCGGGGAGGGAGATTTGAAGTGGAACTAAGCGGACAAAGAGTGCTTATCCGCGGTGAAGGCTATATCTTTATGGAAGGCAAAGTATCGGGTATATAGCCCTTTAGCCACGCTTGATGCGGCTCTGCCAGAAATCAAGGATGCGCTCCACGGCCTGAAGCAGGGAATCAGAAAAAGCCCTGCGAAGCGATACTCCGCGCCTTTCCACCACGAAGGCAAGCGGAATCAGGCTAAGCCAACGCATGATCCCGCCCACGCCAAAGATTACTTGCTCGGGCTCCAGAATGCGGCTTCCGATAATAAATTGCTCCGGATAGAGAATCCCCGAAGCCAGAGTGGAAAGCATCATGGACGCACCGGTTACCGCAGCATAGATGCCTGAATAAACCTGTTCGCTGCCTTTAACGGCGATGGACAGCACAAAATTGGTGGTGATCACTCCCGTGCCAGCCCACATAAATCCCGATACAAAGGCCTCAAACCACAGGATATGATAATTACCCGCACTGGTGAAGAGCCAGAACATGGGGTTTAAGCCCCCCAAAATCACACAGATGGTCATGGCACTCTTGTTGCCAAAGCGATCGATAAAGCGCCCCCAAAAGGCAAAAGACAGCAGCGACGAGAAGATATGCAGGGTGCTATAAACCTGCATTTGCGACAGCCCCATGTGCAGCTTTTTCATCATGTAGGGGCTCCAGAAGGGGCTTCCCACGCCGATAGCGAGCATCCACCACATCCCAAAGATCAGCAGCAGGCGGAAGTTTTTGTCCCGGAAAGGCTCTTTATAGCGGTTCTTCAGCCCGATGGCAGGACGAATGGGGCCGTCCCGTTCCGGCTGTTTGGAAAGGAAATAGAGCCCTAGCAGCCCGACAAGCGTGGCAAAAACGTAGATGGAAGCCAGAAACCAGCGCTGATTGGCCACGGTGAAGAAACTCTCGGCATTTAGCAGCCCCACATACCAGGCCCGGATGCCGCTTTGGGCATTCTCAAAGAGATCCACATGAAAACTGAGGATATAGCTAACCACCAGCCCGCAAGCCAGCAGAATCTGATTGCGCCTCGAGAAGAACCTGCCGCGTATAGACAAGGGGATCAGATCGCTGATCCAGGCAATCCAGATGTTGGCTCCCACCGCTTGCAAGCCTGCACTGAAGAACAGCAGCGCCAGCACGTACCATATCCCCTGCTGCGAACTGGGGAAAAGCAAGGCCAGCCCCAGGAACAGGGTAAGAAATCTCCCCGCACCGGTGATCAGCACACAGGCCATACGCCGCTGTTTCAGACGATGGGTTAGCGCCACCCCCAAAGGTTGCCACACCGCGGAGATTTGCCCCAAAGCCGAAAGCAGGCTGTAATGAAGGGGCGATGCCCCCAGAATCACCATCAGCTTGATAATAAATGCCGAGCCGATCTGCGCCAGATTACCATAAATCTGCGCAAAAATCCCCTCCACCACAGAGATCTTGTAACCCCTGCGGATGATGCTAAGGCTTTGTTTATGGCGATTTAATGGCTGTATCATATCTTTTTGGCAGTGCTTTCATTTCCTTGTTGATTCGTTCGTCATGTTCCCATCGCCTAAGTCTTATACTTTTGTCCAGCAATTTTTAATCCCCCTTCCCTCACTCTGTAGAGATTCTTCATCCCTCTATAATACCTAAGGGGACATAAATGGGATTTGATGACAAAAACGATGTTTTTTATGTTCAGTGCGTAGCACGTAAAGGCGCATGCCCACAGCACCGCTGTTACGCATGTGTTGTAAGTATAGCAGAAGTCGCTTCCGCCTCTTCCGGCTATATCTTTAGTTACCGAATCCTGGCAAAGCAGGAGTCATCGCCAAGCAGGAGTCATTCAGCCCTCTGTAAACAAAGACTTTAATGTATTTTATTCGGGCTGAAGGCCTCATGCGTATCCAGTTACAGCGCTATAACCGCATTAGTCCTTTGCTCCCACAATCTGGTATGTAGCAGCAAGATAGTAGTGTCGCAAATGACTCCTGCTTTACGAGAAGTGCAGATAAATCCCGCAGGGATTCTCTCTCTTTTGCTCTTGGTTTGATTGGCGGTTTGGAAACCGCATCTACTCTTTGGCGGTTTGGAAACC
>JAGOGT010000195.1:0-1179 GCA_017996595.1 Candidatus Cloacimonadota bacterium | reverse complement strand
TTGGCGGTTTGGAAACCGCATCTACTCTTTGGCGGTTTGGAAACCACCATTACGTATATTCGAAGTTCAGGAGATGCCCATGTGATGCCCATGCAATTGCCCGGGCGTCGCATGGTCATCACATGGACAAGGACTTAGGATGGTGCTTGTTTTTCAAATCACCCGAATTAAAGATTAGCCTGCTTTACTTGCTCAGCAAAACCCTGATGGTTTCATGATAATCAGCCGCTTGCATGCGGATGAAATACACGCCTGAACTTACCTGGTGATTGTGGCTATCCCTGCCATCCCAGCTTAGCTGATAGGTTCCCTTGCTGTGGATTTGATCCACCAGGCTGCGCACCAATTGGCCCTTGAGGTTATATACGCCGATGCATACAGGTACTTGGGCCTTATCCACTGCATAGCTAAGGGTAGTGCTGTGGCGGAAGGGATTGGGATAGCAGCTGGATAATCTCATGGCCGGGGCCAGGATATCCTCTCCACTGGAAGGCAGGGGCAAGAGATTCACAAACTCAGGATAATTGCCGATAATGGCATCGGGTTCGCTAAGCAGCGTGGTTGCCAGGAGGATTTCGCCAGAATCGGGTTTCAGGATACTGAATTCAATCTCTTCACCTGCGTTTTCGGTGTAAATCTGGATGAGCGCTGCGGGAAAACCCTCGGGACCAATTAGCAATTCCTTGCCGCGCAATTCACCATCCACTTTGGCCAGCAAAAAGTCGCCCACCGAGGCAGTATCGCAACGAGCCAGAACGGTCATGCTGGCAGATAATAGTGCCGGGGTTCTGAAGTGCTGAAGAAAGGGAGTGCCGGAGTGTATATTTTGAAAGCTGCGCAGGCCAGTAGGATAAATAAGGTCACGCGCTTCACTAAGGTCTATTAAATATCCCTTACCCGGATGCATGGTGCTAAGAGTGGAGCCTGCATTACCGGGGATATAGAAATCAGCAAAATCCTGCACCTGGATCAGCATACTACCCAGGGAGGACAGCGCTGTGGCTACAGGCATGGACTCCTGGGGCAAAAAAGCCGTCATGTTCCAACCCGCTGCCAGTGAAAGAGGGGTATTAGGAGGGATAAGATTCCCTATTACACTCCAGGAAACAGCATTTGCCATTTTGATGGAATAGGCCTTGCCATCCGCAAGTGTACCCAAAGTGGAATAAGGATTAGCAG
>JAGOGT010000194.1 GCA_017996595.1 Candidatus Cloacimonadota bacterium | reverse complement strand
ATTGGCTTTGATGAATGGGGGGATTCTAAGCACTTTATGAGAAGGTAAAGTCTTTTAACACAGAGAAAAGCAGAGCTAATCAGAGAAAAGCAGAGATAACAGTTTGATTAACAAAGAGTAAAAGAGGAAAGAGAGGACACCAGAAACCTGTTCAAGTTTCACCGTTCCACCCTTCCACCCTTCCACTTTTATGTTAAATATGCCTCACTGCTGTAGTCCATAATGCCCTTAGCTGATTTTGCTTGACGAATATCGCCACACCTTCAAATAAGGCAAAACAATGCTATATGAGGAGATGCTTATGCTACCCGGCGGAAAAAATATGAAAGACCTGATGAAACAGGCGCAGAAGATGCAGCAGGAGATGATGAAACAGCAGGAGGATCTGGAAAACCAGGTGTTTGAAGCCTCTGCTGGCGGCGGAATGGTGAAAGTGGAAATGAATGGCAAGCACGATCTGGTTTCCATCAAGATTCAGCCCGAAGCTGTGGATCCGGATGATGTGGAAATGCTGGAAGATCTTATTCTGGCGGCGATTCAGGAAGTTGGCAACAAGGTTAATGAAGCCTCCAGCGATGCCATGGGCAAGCTGACCGGCGGCATGAAGATTCCCGGCCTCTTTTAGATGATCTTTTCCGACAAATTTGAAAAGCTGATTCAGGCGCTTAACCGCTTTCCCGGCATCGGACGCAAAACCGCTCAGCGCCTGGCCTGGTATCTGGTTACCCAGGATAAACACCAAGCCCTGCAATTGGCGGAGATTATTCAAAGCACCGTGGAGAGTTTCACCACGTGCACGCTCTGCAACATGATGTCCGAAAGCGATCCCTGCCCGATTTGCAGTGCCCCGGAACGCAGCAATGAAGTGCTTTGCGTGGTGGAAAGCAATGCCGATGTGCAGATCATCGAAGGCATGAACGAATTCAAGGGACGCTACTTTGTGCTGGGGCATTTGTTATCCCCTATCGATGGCTATGGCCCCGATCAAATCCACGGTGCAGAGCTTATGGCCCGCATCGGGCAGCTTGCTCCCAAAGAAGTGATCCTGGCAATGAAACCCTCTCCGGAAGGCGAGGCCACCATTCATTACCTCTGGGAATTGCTGAAAGACAAGGACATCTGCATCACCAGGCTTTCCACCGGCATTCCCTTTGGCGGAGACCTGGAATACAGCAGCATGAACACCCTGGCCAATGCCTGGAAACGCCGCTATTCGGTTTAGGGAGAGGGGAAGAGGTGTTCACCGGCATCATCGAAGCTCAGGGCATCATCCAATCGATCAGCGCGCAAAGCGGCAAGAAACTGCTCAGCATTTCGCGTCCTGCTAGCTTTGATGACCTGAAAATAGGGGCCAGCATTGCCTGCGATGGCATTTGCCTCACGGTGCTAAGCTTTGATGCCAAAAGCTTCAAGGTGGAGATCATGAACGAGACCATCCAAAAAAGTACTGCAAAAAGCTGGGTGCTGAATCGCAGCCTGAATCTGGAACGAGCTCTACAGCTTGGCGGCAGATTGGACGGACATTGGCTGCAAGGGCATGTGGATAGGGAGCTTAGAATCGTTTCCAGCCCCACCATAAACGGCACCGATTATCTGCGTATAGAAACCGTAAATGCGGATCGAGGACTCCTGGTTCCGCAAGGTTCGATTGCCATCAATGGCGTTAGCCTCACCATTGCCGAACTTAAAAGCGGCTATTTCTCCATTGCCTTGATCGGGCATACCTTAGCGGGAACGAATCTATCCAAACTAAAAGCCGGAGCCAAGGTGAATGTGGAATATGACATATTGGGTAAATACATTATGCAGCAGGGACTTAATAACCATGAAAAATAAACTTACCTTAATAGCTATCATATATATTGCTATCCTGCTTGTATTTATGAGCGGATGTGGAAGCCGGAAAAGCCCCACCGGCGGACCCCAGGATGTGGATAAACCTACGGTGCTGGCATCTCTTCCGGCAGAATATGGCGACATCAGCAAGGGCACCATCGAGATTTCCTTTTCCAAGGAGATGGACAAGGGCAGCCTGGCCAATTCCATCTACATCTATCCCCCTGTGGAAAAGAGAAAGATCTCCCTGGATGGGGCAACGCTGAAGATAAAGCTGAATGAAGCCCTGAAACAGGATACCAATTACTTTGTTACGCTCACCACGAGGCTGAAAGACGTGCGGGGTAACGCTCTGGCCAAGAATCAAACCCTCATCTTCAGTTCCGGGAACTTGCTGGATAATCGTATCATGGGAGCCATCACCTATGAAGATAAAAGCGACATGGGCTTGCCCATCGAGCTTAGTCTTTTCTCGCCGGATTCGCTATTGGTGCTAAGCACGGAGCTGCGAGGAGGGATCTATATTCTGGGTAATCTGAATCCCCAAAAACATACTTTGCGGGCTTTCATCGACAAAAACCTCAATAACCGCTATGATTTTGGCGCAGATCCATATTTCGAAGGCAGCAGCGACGGTGCCAAAGTAGCTACCATAGATTTACAAATGGCCTATGCGGACAGCAGTATGCCCCGCATAAAAAAGATCGTGCAACTCAGCAACCGCGAACTGAGCGTGGAGCTTAGCGAGGCGATCAAGGGCTTCAGGGAGATCAAGATTAGCGGAACCGATAGCCCCAAGCTAGTGCATAAAATCTTGGAAGAGGATAAAATAAGCATCCTCTGTGCCCCTTTGGACAGCACGGAATACACCCTGGAGCTATCTGGTGCTGAGGATAAAAAAGGCAACGTGGCAGAGGAGCTCAAGCTAAAATTCCGCTTTACTGCCGCTGCGGACACTCTGGCTCCCCGGATTAGCTATACCCTTCCCCGCAACGGAGCATCGGTAAATAGCCTCAGTCCCATTCTGGAATTGCATTTCAGCGAGATCATCCCGGAGGAGAATATCGCGGTGAAGCTCTTTATGGGCAGCCGGGAAGTCCCGATTAAGCAGCTTTCGGGCACCGGACGCATCCACCGTTTTCAGGCTACAGAGGAGCTGGATAACTACAAGGCCTACATCCTGAAAGTGCTTCCCAGTACCAGTGATTTCAGCGGGAATAAGCTGAAAGAGGCATTTGAACTGAATTTCCTGCCCTTAAAGCGTAACTAAGCTTTTTTCTAGAACTCCGCAATCAAGCCTATAGCAAAGTTTCTTCCCGCTTCCGGGAACCCGTATTCGCCCTCATAGTTTTCGTCCAGAATGTTTTCCAATCCCAGGTGCAGCTTATATTTGCGCCAGGGAATATTCAGCGCCAGATCATGCAGCCAATAGCTTTGCAGATTGTGATAAGTCCCTCCATCATCCTGAGAAACCCGCTTGCTACGATAGTTTGAGCTAATGCTGAGGGATAGATCCTGGGGAAATATTAGCCTTTGCACCATGCACAGGCTATGCTTTGGCGTTTCGGTAAGCCGATAAGCTCCGCCGTCATAATCTTCCAGCCGGGCATAGGAAAGCTCACTGCTCCAAAAGCTGCTAAGGGCTGCCAACATCTGCAGCTCAGCGCCATAAGTT